>CAMLLF010000095.1 GCA_946480705.1 uncultured Lysobacteraceae bacterium
CGTCACCTCCGGCAAGGGCGGCGTCGGCAAGACGACCACCAGCGCCAGCCTCGCGTGCGGCCTGGCCCGGGCCGGGAAGAAGGTGGCGGTCATCGACTTCGACGTCGGCCTGCGCAACCTCGACCTGATCATGGGCTGCGAGCGCCGCGTCGTGTACGACTTCGTCAACGTGATCCATCAGGAATGCACGTTGAAGCAGGCGCTGATCAAGGACAAGCGCTACGAGACGCTGTACGTGCTCGCCGCGTCGCAGACGCGCGACAAGGACGCGCTGACCAAGGAAGGCGTCGAGCGCGTCCTCAACGAACTGAAGGACGACGGCTTCGACTACGTCGTCTGCGACTCGCCGGCCGGCATCGAGAAAGGCGCGTTCCTCGCGATGTATTTCGCCGACCGCGCGATCGTCGTGGTGAACCCGGAAGTCTCTTCGGTGCGCGACTCCGACCGCATCCTCGGCCTGCTGTCGTCCAAGACCCGGCGCGCCGAAGCCGGCGGCGAACCGGTCGCGCAGCACCTGCTGCTGACGCGCTACAACCCGGCGCGCGTCGCTGCCGGCGACATGATGAGCATCGACGACGTCAAGGAAATCCTCGGCATCGAAGTGCTCGGCGTCATCCCCGAGTCCGAAGGCGTGCTCGCCGCGTCCAACGCCGGCGTGCCGGTCATCCTCGACGAAGCCTCCAATGCCGGCCATGCCTACGACGATGCCGTCGCGCGCCTGCTCGGCGAAACGCGCCCGATGCGATTCCTCGAAGCACCGAAGAAAGGCATCCTGTCGCGACTGTTCGGGAGCTGAGCATGGGCCTGTTCGATTTCCTGCGCGGCAGCCCGAAGCAGACCGCGAGCATCGCCAAGGAACGCCTGCGCATCATCGTCGCGCAGGAACGCAGCGCGCGCGGCAGTCCGGATTATCTGCCCCTGCTGCGCCGAGAGCTGCTCGAAGTCATCCGCAAATACGTCAACGTCGACCAGGATGCGATCGACATCCAGGTCAAACGCGACGGCGACCACGAAGTACTCGACCTCACGGTCACCTTGCCGGACAAGAACGAAGCCGCGGCGGCCGCGGCGGCGGCGGCACGCGAAGCCTGATCCGACGACACGGTCCCGCGCAGCGAGGCGGATTCGACGGCGAGTGTGCTGACGCTCGCCGCGATCGACATTGCGCCGCTGCGCGCGCTGCTCGCCGCGCATGCGCTCGATCTCGTCGTCGTCGCCGACGGCGAGCCGATTCCCGGCAGCTACTGGGGCGAGCCCGAGGCGGGCCTCATCGGCCACCGCGTCTACGTGCGCGGCGACACTCCCGTGCACTCCGCACTGCACGAAGCCTGTCACCTGATCGTGCAGCCGCCCGAACGCCGCGCCGCCGTCCACACCGATGCGACCGACTCGGTCGCCGAGGAAGACGCGACCTGCTACCTCCAGATCGTGTTCGCCGCCGCGCTGCCCGGCGTCGGCAGCGAGCGGCTCATGCGCGACATGGATGCCTGGGGCTACACCTACCGGCTCGGCTCGACGCGTGCATGGTTCGAGCGGGATGCGGACGATGCACGGGAGTGGCTCGTCGAGCGCGCGTTGTTGCCGGTGTGAAGCGCGAGCCGGCAAAGAGGGAGCGTCGAAGCCCTCTCCCCCAGTACGCTTGGGCGGCGGGGCGGGGCGTCGCTCAGAGCAGGCTCTGACGCTCCGAACGCCCAACCGGCCGGAGAGGGTTGCATGACGGGAGAAGCAGTGCAGGCGACGCCGCACGCTCCCCGCATCGCCGATTGCAGCAGATGCTATTTTTCCGTTCCGCCACTTTGTGGCGTCGAAACCCTGTCCGCCTACTTCACCGTCACCGTAATCCTCGGCGACAGAATCGGAGGATCGAACGGGATGTGCAGCGCGTCGCCGAGCACGAGCTGCAGGGTGTGCTTGCCGGGCGGCAGGGTCAGCGTCGTTTCGGTCTGGCCGCCGCCGAAGTGCTTGTGCTTGTCGTCGTTGGGCAGCGGCTGATTCATCGGCGGCAGCTCGGCCACGTCGATCAGCAGGTGGTGGTGGCCGGTTTTTTCCGTCGTCACGCCGGCCGGCGCGACGCCCATGCCCTTGAGGCCGAAACGCACGGTGAAGGTCTTGTCGACCGTGGCGCCGTCGGCGGGACTGACGAAGTAAAGTTCCGCGCCGGCGGTGGCGGCCGTGCGCGGCAGCGCGGCAGGCTTGGCTGGCTCGGGCCTGGCGGCCGGCTGTTGCGCCTGTGCCGTCGCGACGAACAGCAGCACGGCTGCGAGCAGGAATCGATGCGTCATCGCAGGAACCTCGGTTCAGGGGAAGGCGCTCGATCATACTCCGCACGGTGCCGCCTCTCCTTGCGGCGGCGGCGATTGATCGGCGCCGCCGCGGCCCCATCTGCAGCCGGTCCCGCCTGCGCCCGTACTCCATGACCACACCTGCCGCTGCCGACCGATCGATCTTCGCGACCCTGCGCCTGATGCTGCCGCAGGTCTGGCCCTACCGCGGGCGCGTGCTGCTCGCACTCGGCTTTCTCGTCGCGGCGAAACTCGCGACGATCGCCGTGCCGATTTCGCTGAAGGAGATCATCGACCGGCTCGACGTCGCGCCGAGCCTGCTGCTGCTGCCGCTGGTCCCGCTCGTCGCCTATGGCGCGCTGCGCCTGGCCTCGTCGCTGTTCCAGGAATTGCGCTCGATCGTGTTCGCGCGCGTGCTCGCGCGCACCTCGCGCGTCGTCACGCTGAAGGTATTCCGACATCTCCATGCGCTGAGCCTGCGCTTTCATCTCGACCGCAAGACCGGCGGCGTCGCGCGCGACGTCGAGCGCGGCATGACCGCGATCGCGGATCTTCTGGACTGGACCCTCTACACGATCCTGCCGACGCTGTTCGAGGTCGTCGTCGTCAGCGCGATCCTGATCGTGCGCTACGACTGGACCTTCACCGTCATCACGCTCGCGACGCTGGTGTCGTACATCGCCTTCACCTTCGCCGTGACCGAGTGGCGCCTGCGCTATTACCGCGCCGCGAACGAGGCCGACACCGAGGCCAACGCGCGCAACGTCGATTCGCTGCTGAACTACGAGACGGTCAAATACTTCAACAACGAGGATCACGAACAGCGCCGCTTCGACGGCAGTCTCGTGAAGCTCGAAGACGCGACCGTGAAGAGCCTGAAGACCCTGGCCGTGCTCAACATCGGCCAGGCAGGCATAGTCGCTCTGGGATTGACGCTGCTGCTCTGGCGCGCAACCGTCGGCGTCGCCGACGGCCGCATGGCGCTCGGCGATCTGGTGCTGGTCAACGCGTTCCTGATCCAGCTGTCGATTCCGCTGAACTACCTCGGCATGGTCTATCGCGAGGTCAAGCAGGCGCTGTCGAACATCCAGCGCATGTACGCGCTGCTCGACGAGGCGCAGGAAGTCAGCGACGCGCCGGGCGCAGGTCCGCTAGCCGTGCGCGGCGCCGAGCTGCGCTTCGAAAAGGTCGATTTCCACTACGACCCGGCGCGCCCGATCCTGCGCGAGGTCGACTTCTGCATTCCGGCCGGCAAGACCGTCGCGGTCGTCGGCACCACGGGCGCGGGCAAGTCGACGCTCGCGCGGCTGCTGTACCGCTTCTATGACGTCAGCGGCGGACGCATCCTCATCGACGGACAGGACATCCGCAGCGTGACGCAGGACTCGCTGCGCGCGGCCATCGGCATCGTTCCTCAGGACACCGTGCTGTTCAACGACACGATCTATTACAACATCGCCTACGGCCGCCCGAACGCGACGCGCGAGGAAGTCATCGCCGCGGCGAAGTCGGCACACGTCCACGACTTCATCGAATCGCTGCCGCAGGGCTACGACAGCGCGGTCGGCGAGCGTGGGCTCAAGCTGTCCGGCGGCGAAAAACAGCGCGTCGCGATCGCGCGCACGCTGCTGAAGAACCCGGCGCTGCTCGTGTTCGACGAAGCGACGAGCGCGCTCGACACGCGAACGGAAAAGGTCATCCAGGCCGAACTCGAGGACATCGCGCGCAACCGCACGACGCTGGTCATCGCGCACCGGCTCTCGACGATCGTCGACGCCGACGAAATCCTCGTGCTCGAGCACGGCCGAATCGTCGAGCGCGGCGACCATGCGACGCTGCTCGCCGCGGGCGGCCGCTACGCCGCGCTCTGGGCGATGCAGCAGAACGAGACCGCGCCGGCCGCCGCGGCGTGAACTCCGCCGCCGGACCGGCCGCGACAGTGTCGCGGCGCAGGCCGGAGTGCACGGCGATCCGGCAGCGCAGGTTTTGTCGCCGGGACATGACGCGCAGCAGTTGACGACCCGGCATCGTTCGCGACAATGGCTGCAACATCAACGCCATCCGCCCGGGCCAGCCCAGGACCGCGGCACGCTCAGGGGGAGCCTTCAATGGCCTACAAGATCGCGCTCGTCGGCGCGACCGCGGACGAAGAAAACGACTTCCGCAACCTGCTCGGCGCGGCGGCTCAACGCCTGCGCCAGAGCTGGGAAGTCAGCAATGAACGCGACGCGGATCTCGTCGTCGTCGACGTCGATTCCGTGTTCGGCCACATGGCGTGGCTCAAGGCCAACGGCGCCGGCAAGCGCACGGCAGCCTTCACCGGGCGCGACTCGGCCCGCGAATCCGATCTGCTGCTCGGCCGTCCGCTGAGTCTCGAAGGCATCGTCAAACTGCTGCTGATGTTCAACCTGCCTTCGGGCGCGGCGCCGCAGGCCGCCGCGGCGCCGGTCGAACGCGACAGCTACGCCAGCGAATTCCGTCCCGGCGATTCCCGCCCGCAGCGTGTCGCAACGCCCGCGCCCGCACCGCGCGCCGAAGCCCCGGTCGAGGCGCCGCGGCCCGCACCGCCGCGCCCGGCACCGGTCGCCGCACCGCCGCCTCCGCCGCCGGCTCCCGCCGCACCGCCGCGCGAACTCATGCTGGCCGATTTCCTGACCGGCATCAGCCTGCCGGGACCCGCGCGTCTCGTGACCGCCGGAGCGCCCGATCTGCTGCTCGATCCCGCGGCGCAGAGCTGGTACAGCAGCGCGACGGGCCTGCGTGCGCTCGTGCCGCACTGCACGCGCACGTTGACGCTCGGCGACTGGCAGCTGCTCAACGCCGGCGAATTCGCCGCCGCCAAAGGCAGCGCGACGGCGCAGCCGTTTTCGCGTCTGCTGTGGTTCTTCGTGCTGAATCGCTCGCAGGGCGAGCTGCTGCCTGAACTCGACCGCGCCGCACGCTTCAAGCTCGCGCGCTATCCGCAGAGCGAACGCGAGTTCACGAAGCATTTCCGTATCGGCACGTTCATGATGAAGGACTTCGCGAGCCTCGAAGAAATCGCCGAAGCCAGCGGCGCCGCACTGCCCGACGTCGTCGACTACGTCAACGCGTACACGGCGGTCGGCTTCGTCGAGAACGATCGCGGCCGCTACGAGCCGAACGACGGGCGCGGCAGACTGCGCAATCCGTTCGCGCGGTGAATACGTAGGGCGCAATAACCAACGGGCATTGCGCCGAATGAATGCGCAATGCCCGGAGGGCATTGCGCCGAATCTTTTTCTTGTTGGCTTGTTTTGACGCGCGGCGCAATGCGCGGCAGTCGGCGCAATGACCTTCGGTTATCGCGCCCTACGTCATGCCTCGACGCATTGAAACTGCAGCACGTAATCCGGATTCAACGCGGTTTCCTGGCCGAGGCTGATCGTGCCGGCCTTGCAGCGCAGCTGGATTTCGTCGCGATGCAGGCGCAGTTCGTCGGCTTCGCCGAGGCGCACCCAGGTGCCGTTCGTCGAGCGGTCGCCGATGACCCAGTAGCCGCGCTTGTACTCGATGGTCGCGTGCGTGCGCGAGACCCACTCTGCATCGACCATGAGATTGTTGCTCGCTTCGCGGCCCAGCGAGAACGGCGGCGCGAGTTCGTCGAGTTCGATCGACTGCCCGCGATAGCGCAGCAGCAGGCGCGCCTTGCGCTGCTGCGCCTCGACGAGCTTCACGACGCGCTGCACGGTCGTCACGTTCGAGGTGTCGTCCTGCCACATCACGTCGACGATCTCGATCGGCTGGAGCTTGCCGGACACGCGCGCCGTGCCGAGGGAGCGCGTGCGCAGCGGGCCGGTGTTCGTCACGCCGCTGACCGTCGATGCCGTCGTCACGATCTGTTCGCGCTTGGCCAGCGATGCCATGCGTGCGGCCGTGTTCACGGCGTCGCCGTAGACGTCGGTTTCCTCGACGAGCGTGTCGCCGTGGTGCAGGCCGACGCGGATGCCGAGGTTGTCGCGGATGAAGGCCGGATCGGTCGAGACGCGCTTCTGCATGTCGGTCGCCGCGAGCAGGCCGTTGAGCGCCCCCGGGAACGTGCACATGACTTCGTCGCCGATCGTCTTGATGAGGCGGCCGCCGTGGCGCTGCGTGATTTCGCCCAGGACGTGCAACACACCGGCAACGATGCGGCGTGCTGCTTCGTCGCCGCGCGTCTCGAACAGCTTCGTGCTGCCGGAGACATCGGCGAACAGGATGGTGAGGGGCTGGCGCTGACTCATCTGGCCGGATCATAGGCGATTCGCCGAAGCGGCTCCAGAACTGCCGACTCCCGCACAGACCCTTCCGGCGCGAGCCGGTGCGGAGGCCCGATCGCCGCGTTCCGCGAAGCCGCGCCAACCGCGATCGTGCCCCATCACGAGGAGACGACGATGCGCGCAGTCCTGGCCTACCTGCTTGCCCCTGCCCTGTTGCTGGTCAGTGCCGCAGCCACCGCCGAAGCGGCGCCCGGCTTCCGCATCGAGACACTCGCACCGGGTGTGCACGCGGCCGTCCGCACCGACCCGCCGGGACTCATGGTCGACGCGAACTGCCTGTTCATCGTCAACGATGAGGACGTCATCGTCGTCGACGCACCCGAGGCCACGGCCGACCTCATCGCCGCGCTGAAGGGACTGACCGACAAGCCGGTGCGCTACGTCGTCAACACGCACTGGCACGACGACCACGTGATCGGCAACGCGCAGTGGCGCAAGGCCTGGCCCGATGCGCAGTTCATCGCCCATCCGAGCCTGCGCGACTACCTGCCGGGCACCGGCGCAAAGAACCGCGCCGGCATGATCGCCGGCGCGCCGCAGGCGGCCGCGCAGATGCGCAAGCAGCTCGACGCCGGCAAGAACCTCGCCGGCGCGCCGATCAGCGACGAGGAACGCACGAGCTATGCGAGCGACATCGCGCTCGTCGCGGACTACATGAAAGTCGTGCCGGGCACGCCCGACGTGCTGCCCGACCTCGGCGCCGCCGGCGATCTGATCCTGCAGCGCGGCACGCGGCGCATCGAGATCCGCCGCGTCGGCCGCGGCCACACCGAGGCCGATCTCGTCGTCTGGCTGCCGCAGGAACGCATTCTTGCGAGCGGCGACCTCGTGGTCTGGCCCGTGCCGCTCGTCGGCAGCGACCAGTCGCATGTGAACGACTGGCCGGCCGCACTCGACGCGCTGCTCGCACTCAAACCCGCCGCGGTCGTGCCGGGCCACGGCCCGGTGCTGCGCGACACCGGCTACATCACGCAGATGCGCGGCCTGTTCGCCGACATCGCGCGCCAGGCGCGCGAACTGCGCGCCAGGGGCCTCGATCTCGACGCCGCGCGCAAGGCGATCAAGCTCGACGACTGGCACAAACGCTTCGCCGGCGACTCGCCCGTACGCAGCGCGCTGTTTCGCATGTACGTCGCGGCGCCGGCGTTCGTGTCGGCGTGGAATGCGGCCGCGCGCTGACCCGCCGTCAACGGCGCGGTCATTTCGTCAGGCGAGGCTTTCCGCCGCCGCCACGAGTTCTTCATCCGATGGCAACACGAGAAACGCAGCCCCCGCGAGCGGCGTATAGGTATCGACACCGACGACGCGCCTGAGCGGCTTGCCGCCATGACCGGCTTCGACGATCGCGGTGACGATGCCTTCGCCGACGCCGGCGCTGCGCCGGCCTTCATCGGCGACGACGATGCGCGCGCAGTCGCCGGCGTGGCGCGCGATCGCGGCTTCGTTCAGCGGCTGCAGCCAGCGCAGGTCGACGACGCGGGTCTTCCAGCCGCGGCTCTTTTCCAGCGCCTTCGCCGCGCGCAGGCTCATCGGCACGGTGTTGCCGTAGCAGAAGATCACGAGATCCCTTGCGCCGGGTTCGTAGACGCGTTCCTCGCCGAGCGCGATGTGCTGGTCGGGCGACGGATAGCTGGTCTGCCAGAGGCCGTCGCCGGCTTCGTAGAGATCCTTGGTCATGTACAGCGCGATCGGTTCGAGGAACGCGCAGACGCGGCCGTCGATCTTCGCGAGCGCGGTCAGCGTGCGCAGCATCATCGCCGCGTCGTCGCCGCGGCTCGGGCAGCCGACGACGAGGCCCGGGATGTCGCGCAGCGCAGTGATCGATGTGTCGTTGTGGAAATGTCCGCCGAATCCCTTCTGATACCCGAGCGAGGCGATGCGCATGACCATCGGGTTGCGGTACTGGCCGTTGGAGAAGAACTGCAGCGAGCAGGCCTCGCCGCGGATCTGGTCGCAGGCATTGTGGAAATAGGCGAGATACTGGATCTCGGGCAGCGGCAGCATGCCCATGTTCGCGTAGCCCTGGGCGAGGCCGAGGATCATGGTCTCGTCGAGCAGCGTGTTGAACACGCGGTTGCCCTTGAACGCCTTCTGCAGGCCCTTGGTCACCGTGTAGACGCCGCCCTTCTGCGCGACGTCCTCGCCGAACAGCAGCGTCTCGGGATACTTGCAGAACAGGTCGTGCAGCGCGTTGTTGATCTGGATGGCCAGATGACGCGGCGCCTGTTTCTCGGGCAGTTTCTCGTCGCCACCGAACACGGCGAGGCGCTTCTCGGCGTAGTCGGCGCGCTTGGCTTCGACGTTGACCTGGTTCGGGTGATACGGCGCGAGCGGCGCAATCACCTCGGCGAGGTCGGTCAACTTCGGCCGGCGATCGGCTTCCTCGGCGGCGGCGAAGCATTTCTGCCGCACCGATTCGTACTTCGCGAGCAGCGTGTCCTTGGAGTACAGGCCGGATTCGAGCGCGATCGCGGCCGAGCGCAGCAGCGGATCGGTTGCTTCCACGGCCATGAGTTCCTCGACGCTGCGCCACTCGATCTCGAAGTCGGTGCCCGCGTGCCCCATGATGCGCGTCGTGCGCAGGTGCAGGAAGGTCGGGCGGCGCGTCGTGCGGCAGTGGTAAACGGCGCGCGCCACCTGCTCGTAGCCTTCGGCGACGTCGAGGCCGTTCGCGTAGAAATAATCGAGATCGCGCCGGCCGCTGAAGCTCGCGGCGATCCAGTCGGTCGGCGTCTTCACCGAGATGCCGATGCCGTTGTCTTCGCAGACATACAGCACGGGCGCGGGCAACTTCTGGTACGCGGTCCACTGCGCCGTGTTGAACGCGGTCTGCGCGGTCGCGTGGTTGGCGGAAGCGTCGCCGAACGAACAGATCGTGATCGAATCGTCCGGCACCGGCAGCTTGTGACCGATGCGGCGCGCCTGTTCGATCGCGACGGCGGTGCCGAGCGCCTTGGGCAGATGCGAGGCGATCGTCGAGGTCTGCGGCAGCACCCAGAGCGGCTTGGACCCCCAGACCTTGTG
>CAMLLF010000096.1 GCA_946480705.1 uncultured Lysobacteraceae bacterium
GCCGGCGATGAGGCCGATGATCAGCGCACCGCCCACGCCGACGTTGCCGGCGGCTTCGTCCTGAGTCCGCTGCCGGCGGCACTCGGCGATGCCGACGAAGCGCTCGCCGACGATCTGCCGCCGACCGCCGTGCTCGTCGACCTGCCGCGCGAGACCGCGCTGCGCAGCGGCCACATGCGGGGACTGATCCAGGTCATCGGCCGCCTGCGCGTCGGCCGCGCCGAAAGCGAAACGCTGCCCGGACGCGTGTTTCCGGCGCGTGTCGAACTCGACGCACGCTTCGAGAAAGCCCTGCGCAAAGCCAATAAATAGAAATGTGTAACGCGGTTTCCGGCCGCGTCTCTTCCAGTCCATCCATCGTAAGGAACGCCTATGCGCATCTCCCGTCTCGCCCTGGGCACGGCCCTGGGCCTGCTGGCTTTTTCGGCGCACGCCGCTACCGTGTCGCGCCTGACCCCGCCGAGCGAGCTGTTCGCGTCGGGCGCGGTGGATCCGGTCATCTCCCGCTTCCTGCCGGGCCAGCGTTTCGACCTGCAGGCGACCGTGCGTCCGGATGCCGGCGAGACCGTCGTCGGCTTCCAGTTCCTCGTCGACGGCGTCTGGGTGAACGGCCCGCTGCCGGTAGGCGGCGGCCCGAACGACGCGCGCCTCGCGCGCAACGGCCTCGTGACCGAAACCGGCGCGGCCGAAACCTGCATCCGCGAAGGCAAGACCACCGGCGCGAGCGGCTGCGTGCTGAGCGCCGGCCTGCCGTCGAACGCCGCGGTCGTCAGCTTCCGCGCCTATTCGAACTACACGGCCGGCGTGCATGAGTTCAAGGTCGTCGCGCGCACGAGCGGCGGCCGGGCGATCACTGCGACCGGAAACTTCGAGATCGTCGGCCTCGCCGACGGCGGCCGCACGGCGAAGAACATCATCATCATGCTCGGCGACGGCATGGGCGCCGCGCACCGCACCGCCGCGCGCGTCATGGCCAAGGGCTACGCGCAGGGCAAGGCGCGCGGCAAGCTCGCCATGGACACGTTCCCGGTCAGCGGCCAGGTCATGACGGCGTCGCTGAATTCGATCGTGACCGACTCGGCGCCGGGCATGGCCAACTATGTCTCCGGCAACAAGGCCGCGAACAACGAAGAAGGCGTGTGGCCGGACGACACGCTCGCCGCGTTCGACAATCCGCGCATCGAATACCTGTCGGAATACCTGCACATGCTGCAGGGCAAATCGCTCGGCGTCGTGACGACGTCGGACGTGTTCGACGCGACGCCTGCGGCGAATGCCGTGCACACGGCGCTGCGCGGCAATGGCACCGGCATCGTCGACCAGTTCCTCGACGAACGTAACAAGACCGGCCTGACCGTGCTCATGGGCGGCGGCCGCAAGTGGTTCCTGCCGAATCCGTCGAACAGCACGAGCCCGCAGCCGACCAACGGCTCGCAGCGCGCGGCGCGCAACGACTACGTCCTGCCGTCCGATATCGTCAGCGGCTGGGGCGTGGCCCCGGGCAAGCTCGATCCGGAGCGCGATCTGATCGCCGACTTCATCGGCGCGGGCTTCGCGTATGCGCCGGACAACACCGCGCTGAACGCGGCGTTCTCGCGCGGTGCGCCGGACAAGCTGCTCGGCCTGTTCTCGTACTCGAACATGAACGTCTCCTACGACAAGATCGCGGCGCGCCGCGGCAACCGCGAAGTCGTCGATGCGTTCGGGTTCCCCGACCAGCCCATGCTCGAGGACATGACCGACAAGGCGCTGCAGGTGCTCGCACGCAATCCGAAGGGCTTTGTGCTGACCGTCGAGGGCGCGTCGATCGACAAGCAGGCGCATCTGATGGATACCGATCGCTGGATCCATGAAGTCATCGAGTTCGATCGCGCCGTCGCCGTCGCGCAGCGCTTCGCCGAGAAGAACCCGGACACCATCGTCATCGTCACGGCCGACCACGAGTGCTCGGGCGCGGCGATCATCGGTGCGTCCACGGTGTCGGCTGCGCAGCTCGCCGCCGACCGGCTCGCCGGCAAGAATGTTGTCGGTCTGTATGAGGCGGCGAAGTTCCCGCGCTATGCGATGGCTGCCGACGGCTATCCGGAGACGACGAACGTCGACAACAAGATGCTGATCGCTACGAAAACTGGCTGCCGAGCCGCTTCCCGACGCGCGACTCGCAGCAGCCGTTCCCGCCGGCGCAGTCGCCCGCCAACCCGAACGTGCGCAACAAGGACGAGGGCGCGCTGATCACCGGTCAGGTTGCCGGCGACCAGGCCGCCCACACCGGCAGCGATATCCCGCTGTCGGCCTACGGCCTCGGCGCGTCGCACTTCACCGGTACGTTCGACAATACCGACGTGTTCTTCAAGCTCGGCCAGATCGCGGTCGGCGGCGAATGACACGACAAACGGGCAGGTCGTAAAAAAGCGCCGGCATGCCGGCGCTTTTTTATTTGTAGCGAGTGAAGAGAAGTCGGAAACGAGTGCCGGCGACCGGCGGGGTCCGCCAACGCGTTTCTCACTCCCCCTGACTCTTTTCCGCAACGAATGCAGCAACGAAAAAGGCCGCGGCATCAGCCGCGGCCTTTTTTTCACCCTCCGGCAGATCGCGCGCTTAGGCGAGACCGGCCTGCTTCATGACTTCGGCAGCATAGTCTTCGACGACCTTCTCGATGCCTTCGCCGACGACGAGGCGCTTGAAGCCGACGATGTCCGCGCCTTCCTTCTTCAGCACGGCTTCGACGGTCATTTCCGAGTTCAGCGCATACGGCTGGCCGGTCAGCGTGACTTCGTTGACGATCTTCGCGATCTTGCCGCTGACGATCTTCTCGAGGATCTCGGCCGGCTTGGCCTTGTCCTTGTCGGTCATCTTCGCGAGTTCGATTTCCTTTTCCTTCGCGATGAAGTCGGCCGGAACGTCCGAGGCCTTCGCGTAGGGCGGGTTCATCGCGGCGACGTGCATCGCGATGCCGCGGGCCAGTTCGTCGGTGCCGCCGGTCAGTTCGACCAGCACGCCGATGCGGCCGCCGTGCACATAGCCGGCGACGGTATTGGTCGAGTCGATCTTGACCAGGCGACGCAGCTGCACGTTCTCGCCGACCTTGGCGATCAGCGCGGCGCGCGCTTCTTCGACGGTGCCGCCGTCGGTGTAGGCGGCGGCCTTCAGCGCCTCGACGTCGCCGGCACCCGTGGCCAGTGCGATCTGCGCGACCGTGTTGGCGAACTTCACGAAGTTCTCGTCCTTGCCGACGAAGTCGGTTTCGGAATTGACTTCGACCAGCACGGCCTTGCCGCCGTTCTGAGCCAGGACGATGCGGCCTTCGGCGGCGACGCGGTCGGCCTTCTTGATCGACTTGGCCAGGCCGGACTTGCGCAGGTATTCGATCGCGGCGTCGATGTCGCCGGCGTTCTCGGTCAGTGCCTTCTTGCACTCCATCATGCCGGCGCCCGAGCGCTCGCGGAGTTCCTTGACCAGACTCGCGGTGATTTCCATGTAAACCTCGATAGTTGCGGCAGCGACCGGAGTCGCGCCAGGAAAACGGAATCGTGTATCGGCGTCACGACAGGGTCATGACGCGACGGTCGCGCGGATGCCCGCGCGACCGTGCTGCGTATTACTCGCCCTGCGGGGCCGGACGGCCGCCGCCCGGACGGCCGCCGCGCGGCGCACCCGGACGCTGGCCCGGCTTCGCACCCGGCTTGCCACGCGGCGGAGCCGGCTTGCGGCCACGCGGCTGGTCGTCGGTCGCGGCCTTGACGTTGCCTTCGGCGTCGAGTTCGACGAACTCGTCCTTGTCGCTGCCCGCGGCCTGCGGCGCGGCGGCCTTGCCTTCGAGCACGGCGTCGGCGGCGGCGCGGACGTAGAGCTGCACGGCGCGGATCGCGTCGTCGTTGCCCGGGATCGCGTAGTCGACGAGGCTCGGGTCGTAGTTGGTATCGACGACGGCGACGACCGGGATGCCGAGCTTCTTGGCTTCCTTGATCGCGATGTCTTCATGACCGATGTCGATGACGAACAGCGCGTCCGGCAGGCGGTTCATGTTCTTGATGCCGCCGAGCGAGATGTTGAGCTTTTCCGATTCGCGCTTGAGGCTGAGCACTTCGCGCTTGACGAGGCGGTCGAAGCGGCCGTCGGTGGCCATGGCTTCGAGTTCCTTGAGGCGGGCGACCGACTGCTTGACGGTGCGGAAGTTGGTCAGCGTGCCGCCGAGCCAGCGGGCCGACACGTGCGGCATGCTGCAGCGTTCCGCTTCTTCCTTGACCGCTTCGCGCGCCGAACGCTTGGTGCCGACGAACAGGATAGTGCCGCGCTTCTGCGCGAGACCCGAGAGGAAGTTCATCGCGTCGCCGAACAGCGGAACGGTCTTCTCGAGGTTGATGATGTGGATCTTGCCGCGGGCGCCGAAGATGTACGGCGACATCTTGGGGTTCCAGTAGCGCGTCTGGTGACCGAAGTGAACGCCGGCTTCCAGCATCTGGCGCATGGTGACTTGAGGCATGGTAGTGCTCCAAAAAGCGGGCGCGCACGCACATATCGTGTTGGCGATGCAGCAGCCCGGGGTTGTTGACCTCCACGTTCCCCCGCGACCGACCTCTTGCGAGGCACCCCGGAGCGGTGACGGAACGTGTGTGGATTCGGCAGGATCGCCGTGGTGGCGGGACTTGCTCCCGGCCTGGATTTCACGCCGGGGCCGGGTAGGGCGGGCGAAAAATCCGCGGAAGCATAGCGGCTCAGACGAGCCTCAGGCAAGTCGATGGCCGGAAGCTACGTCCCGGACGTGGCTTCGGCGGGCTTGCATGGCTTGTGCGCGGACGCAATCTGGGCCGGACGCCGCCACGATGCGGCCTGCTATCATTCGCCGTTCCGACCGCCGCCAGGGGCTCACGACCGGAGGAAACCATGCCCGTAACGATCAAGACTCCCGAAGACATTGCCAAGATGCGCATCGCCGGGGCGCTCGCCGCCGAGGTGCTCGAAATGATCGGGCAGTACGTCAAGCCGGGGGTCTCGACCGAAGAGCTCGATCGGATCTGTCACGACCACATCGTCAACGTGCAGCATTCGATCCCGGCCAATCTGGGCTACAAGGGTTTTCCCAAGACCATCTGCACCTCGGTCAACCATGTCATCTGCCATGGCATTCCCGACGCGCGCAAGGTGCTCAAGGACGGCGACATCGTCAACATCGACGTGACCGTGATCCGCGACGGCTTCCACGGCGACACGAGCCGCATGTACTACGTCGGCAAGCCCGAGGTCCGCGCGCAGCGGCTCTGCACGATCGCCTACGAATCCATGATGCTCGGCATCGCGCAGGTGCGCCCCGGCGCGCATCTCGGCGACATCGGCCATGCGATCCAGAAGCACGCGGAAGCGGCCGGGTTCTCGGTCGTGCGCGAGTACTGCGGCCACGGCATCGGCCGCGTCTATCACGAAGAACCGCAGGTGCTGCACTACGGCAAACCCGGCGCCGGGCTGCGCCTGGAGAAGGGCATGTGCTTCACGGTCGAGCCGATGATCAATGCCGGCAAGGCCGCGACGCGCCTGATGCCCGACGGCTGGACCGTCGTCACGCGCGATCATTCGCTGTCGGCGCAGTGGGAGCACACAGTCACCGTGACCGACGACGGCTACGAAATCCTGACCCCCTGGCCCAAGGCGGCCTGAGCCCGCCGGACCGCGTAGCGGCGCGGCTCATGCGCTTGCGGGCCGTTCGCGCGACTCGCTACTGTGGCGACGATTCCCGTTCCTGACGCCGAGGCCCGATGAGCGCGACACCGGCCAGACCTGCGTTGCCGCGCCTGCCCGCGGCGGTGCCGCGTTCGGGCATCTCGCCGGAAGCGCGGCTCGCGCTGCGCCAGTGGCTCGGCGATGTGGATCGCGCATTCGCCGAGGCGTTCCGCGACGGCGTGCCGGCCGATGAACTCGTGCCGCTGCGTGCCGAGACGCTGCAGCGGCTGCTGCGTCACATCTGGATCGCGATCGTCGGCGAGGCCGGCGGCGCCGCGCTGTATGCGGTCGGCGGCTTCGGCCGCGGCGAACAGTTTCCGCGTTCGGACATCGATCTGCTCGTGCTCGTCGACGCGCCGCCGCAGGGCTCGCTCGCTCGCTCGCTCGAAACCCTGTTCACCTGCCTCTGGGACTTCGGCCTCAAGCCCGGTCATGCCGTGCGCACGCTCGAGGAATGCCGCGAACTCGCGGCACGCGATGCGTCGGTCTATACGAGCCTGCTCGACGGTCGACGGCTCGCCGGCAGCGACCGCTTCGACGCGGGCTGGTCGGCGTTGCGCGAGGACGCCGCGCTGTGGCCGCCGGCGGCCTATCTCGTGGCGAAGCGGCAGGAGCAGGAGCTGCGCCACGCGCGCTACAACGACACGGCCTACAACCTCGAACCCAACCTCAAGGACGGTCCCGGCGGCCTGCGCAGCCTGCACGTGATCGCCTGGCTCGGCCAGCGGCTGTTCGGCGTCGGCGACTGGCGCGAACTCGAGGCGCAGGGACTGCTGACCGCGACCGAGGTCGCCGCGGTCGACGCGGCGCGCAGCGTGCTCTGGCGCGCGCGCTTCGCGCTGCATCTGCTTGCGCCGCGGCTCGAAGACCGCCTGCTGTTCGACTATCAGCGCGAACTCGCGCGGCGGCTCGGCTACGAGGACGAGCACGCGAACAATCTCGGCGTCGAGCAGTTCATGCAGGACTATTTCCGCGCGGCGATGACGCTGGAGCGCGCGAACGCCGCGTTCCTGCAGCGCTGCGACGAGGCGCTGGCCGCGCCCGTGCTGTTCGCGGCCGAAACGGTCGGCGAGCATTTCGTGGCGATCGGCGAACGTCTCGACCTGCGCGAACCCGACCTGTTCCTGCGCCGTCCGTCCGCGCTGATCGACATCTTCGTCGTGCTCGCGGAAAACCCCGAACTCAAGGGGCTGCGCGCGAACGCGCTCGCGCGGCTGCAGAGCGCAGTCGAGATCCACGCCGAGCGGCTGCGCGACGATCCCGCGGTGCAGGCTGCATTCCTGCGCCTGCTGCGGCTCGGCGCCGCGGCCGTTCCGGCGCTTGCGCGCATGAGCCGCCACGGCCTGCTCGCGCAGTACCTGCCCGCGTTCGGCAAGGTCGTCGGCCGCATGCAATATGATCTTTTCCACGTGTATACGGTCGACGAGCATACGCTGCGCGTGCTGCGCATCGTCGCGCGCTTCGCCGAGGCGGCGACGAGTCGCGAGTTCGCGCTCGGCCACGAGGTCTATCAGCGCGTCGCCAGGCCCGAGCTGCTGCTGCTCGCCGCGCTGTTCCACGACATCGCGAAAGGCCGCGGCGGCGATCATTCCGAACTCGGCGAAGTCGAGGCGCGCGCGTTCTGCTATCGCCTCGGCCTGCCGACGAGCGAGACCGAACTCGTCGCCTGGCTCGTGCGCTGGCATCTGCTGATGAGCGTGACCGCGCAGCGCCAGGACATCACCGATCCCGACGTCGTGCACCGCTTCGCCGTGCAGGTCGGCGAGTGGGAGCGGCTCGATCTGCTCTACCTGCTGACCTGTGCCGACATCGCGGGTACGAGCCCGAAACTGTGGAATTCGTGGAAGGACCGGCTGCTCGCCGATCTCTACGTCGCCGCGCGCTACGTGCTGCGCGCCGGGCTCGAGCGCCCGCCGCAGGCCGCCGCGCAGCTCACCGAATGCCAGGAACAGGCGCGCGAGATCCTGTGCGCCGACGGCCTCGCCGATGCCGAGGTCGATCGCCTCTGGGACGACTTCCCCGAGCAGGCGTTCCTGCGCTATCACCCCGAGCAGGTCGCCTGGCAGACCCGGCTGATCCTCGCGTCCGATGCGAGCGATCTGCCGCTCGTTGCCATCCAGTCCGACGGCGTTCGCGGCGGCAGCGAGATCTTCGTCTATGCCGAAGACCGCGACGGCCTGTTCGCGACGGTCGCGGCGACGCTCGACCGGCTGAATCTCTCGGTCCAGGAAGCCCGCGTGCTGACGACGGCGTCGGGCATGAGCCTCGATACGTTCCTCGTGCTCGACGCGCACGGCCGCGCGCTCGCCGATGCCGGCGACGTCGAGCGCGTGCGGCGCGAACTCGCGAGGGCGCTCGCGCAGCAGCCGTACCGGCCGCAGCTCGCCAAGCGCCCGCTCGCGCGGCCGCTGCGGCATTTCCAGACCGCACCGCGCATCGCGTTCCGCATCGACGCGGCGACCGGTCGCACGCAGCTCTCGCTGGTCTGTTCCGACCGGCCCGGACTGCTCGCCGTCGTCGCGCTCGCGCTGCGCGAGCGCCGCGTGCGCGTGCACGACGCGCGCATCGCGACGTTCGGCGAACGTGCCGAAGATTTTTTCCAGATCGCCGACCAGAACGACCGGCCGCTGGTCGCCGAGGCCGAACAGGCGCTGCTGCAGGCGCTGAAGGCGCGCCTCGATCCGACCCCGGCCGGCATTGCCAAGGAGCACCATGCAAGCACTTGAACAGCAGATCGACGCGGCCTGGGAACGCCGCGCGGACATTTCGCCCGCGAGCGCCGACGCGCTGACGCGCCGCGCGGTCGAGGCCGCGCTCGCCGCGCTCGAAAGCGGCGAACGCCGCGTCGCCGAGCCCGACGGCAGCGGCGGCTGGACGGTCAACCAGTGGCTCAAGAAGGCCGTGCTGCTGTCGTTCCGCCTGAACCCGAACCGCGTGATGGCGGCCGATCCCGCGCCGTACTACGACAAGGTCGATCTGCGCTTCCAGGACTTCGACGAGGCGCAATTCCGCGAACTCGGCGCACGCGCCGTGCCCGGCGCGATCGTGCGGCGCGGCGCCTACATCGGCCGCGACGTCGTGCTGATGCCGAGCTTCGTCAACATCGGTGCCCATGTCGGCGCCGGCACCATGGTCGACACGTGGGCGACGGTCGGCTCGTGCGCGCAGATCGGCGCGGGCGTGCACCTGTCCGGCGGCGCCGGCATCGGCGGCGTGCTCGAACCGCTGCAGGCCGGGCCGACCATCATCGAGGACGGCTGCTTCATCGGCGCCCGCGCGGAGGTCGTCGAAGGCGTCGTCGTCGAGCGCGGCAGCGTCATCGGCATGGGCGTGTTCATCGGCCAGTCCACGCGCATCTACGACCGCGCGACCGGCGGGATCTCCTATGGCCGCGTGCCGGCCGGCAGCGTCGTCGTGTCCGGTTCGCTGCCCGCGGCCGACGGCAGCCACAGCCTCTACTGCGCCGTCATCGTCAAGCGCGTCGACGAGAAGACGCGCAGCAAGACCTCGGTCAACGAACTGCTGCGGGGCGACTGAGATGAGTGCAAAGGTATACGGATTGGAAAAGTGCGACACCTGCAAGAAGGCGCGCAACTGGCTGCAGCGGCACAAGATCGAGCACGACTTCATCGACTACCGCGAACAGCGCGTGCCGGCCGAAACGCTGAAGGCCTGGGCGCTCGCGGTCGGCGGCTGGGAGAAGCTCGTCAACCGCAGTTCGACGACCTGGCGCAGCCTGCCCGAGGCGCGCAAGACGCCCGAGAGCACGCCGGAGTGGACCTTGCTGATCAAGGAGCACCCGGCGATCGTGCGCCGGCCCGTGCTCGTCACCGACGACGGCCAGGTCA
>CAMLLF010000097.1 GCA_946480705.1 uncultured Lysobacteraceae bacterium
CAAGGTGAAATAGGTGTTGTGCACCGAGCGCTGCTTGCCGCGGCGTCCGGGTTCCGGATCGGGCGCCTCGCCGCGCTGCAGCGCCGCGATGATCCTCTTCTGGCCCGGGATGATCACGAAGAACACGTTCGCCGACATGATCGTGCCGAGCACCGCGCCGGTCAGCAGGAACGCGGCGCGGCCGGCGAAGACGTGCGTCGTCGCGTAGCAGAGCAGCAGCACGAGCCCGGCGACCGCGGCGCCGAGCATGTCGTCGCGATCATGGAACAGGCGGCACAGACCGTCGTAGCAGAGCCAGCCGAGCACCAGGAACGCGAGCGCCAGCAGCACGGCCTGATTCGGCGTCCACACGGCGACCGCGGAATCGACGAGCCAGACCTGCGGCGAGAACAGATAGACGACGCTCAGCAGCGCGAAGCCCGACATCCACGTCGTATACGATTTCCATTTGGACCAATGCACGTCCGCCGGCAGCTCCTGCGGCGCCGGCAGGTATTTCTGCTTGCGGTAGAAGCCGCCGCCGTGGACCGACCAGGATTCGCCGCAGAGATTCGGCTCGGCATCCTTCGGCGGCGCCAGGCCGCGATCGAGCGCGACGAAGTAGAACGACTCGCCGATCCAGGCGATGGCCGCGACGACATGCAGCCAGCGCAGCAGGAACGTGACGCACTCGATGACGTAATCGCCCACGCGTCGCCCTCAGGAACCGCGGTACGTGCTGTAGGCATACGGCGAGGCGAGCAGCGGCACGTGACAGTGCGAGCTCGGGTCGGCGATGCCGACGCGCAGCGTGACGACGTCGATGAAGCGCGGCTGCGGCAGCGCGATGCCCTGCGCGGCGAAGTAGTCGCCGATGCGGAAATCGAGTTCGTAGACGCCGGCCTGGAATTTGTAGTCGGCCAGCAGCGGCGCGTCGCAGCGGCCGTCGGCGTTCGTCGTCGCGCGGACGAGCAGCAGCCGTGCGCCGACGGCGATGCCGTAGAGCTCGATCGCGACGCCGGCCGCGGGCTTGCCGGTCGCGGTATCCAGAACGTGCGTAGTCAGTTTTCCCATGCGTGATTCCTCCCGTTGGCGTTGACGCGGTGCGACGACTGCCGCCGGCCGCGCAGGCGTGTGCGGCCGGTTCCTCCCCGAGTACGCAGGCGCGCCGCGCTTCCCGTCACGCGGCGATGCCGAAATCGCGGCAGCAGGCGTCGAGCGCGGCGCGGTAGCGCGCCTTGTCGGCGTCGCTCGCGAAGCTCGCCTCGAAGCTGTTGCGCGCAAGGGTCGCGATCTCCGCGCCGCTGAGGTCGAGCGCGTCGAGCGTCTCGACGAAATTCTGGTTGATGTAACCGCCGAAATAGGCCGGATCGTCGGAGTTCACGGTCGCCACCAGTCCCTGGTTCAGGAGTTCGCGCAGGTTGTGCTCGCGCAGATCCTTGAACACGCAGAGCTTGATGTTGGACAGCGGGCAGACGGTCAGCGGAATGCGCTCGCGCACGAGGCGCGCGACGAGTTCCGGATCGCGCAGCGCCTGCACGCCGTGGTCGACGCGTTCGACGGCGAGGCGGTCGAGCGCATCGCGGATGTACTGCGGCGGGCCTTCCTCGCCGGCATGCGCGACCGCGCGCAGGCCCAGCGCGCGCGCCGCGGCGAACACGCGCTCGAATTTTTCGGGCGGATGGCCGACTTCGCTGGAATCGAGGCCCACGCCGATGAATTTGTCGCGATGCGGCCTGGCCATGTCCAGCGTCGCGAACGCGGCCTCTTCGCTCAGATGCCGCAGGAAGCAGAGGATCAGCTCGGCGCGGATGCCGAGTTCGTCCTGCGCCCTGACGCAGGCGCGATGCAGCCCGTCGATGACCGCGGCGATCGGCACGCCGCGGTCGGTATGCGTCTGCGGGTCGAAGAACAGCTCGGCATGGACGACGTTGTCGGCATTCGCGCGCTCGAAATAGGCCCAGGCCATGTCGAAGAAATCCCGCTCGTGCAGCAGCACGCTCGCGCCGGCGTAGTAGATGTCGAGGAAGCTCTGCAGGTTCGTGAACGCGTACGCCGCACGCAGCGATTCGACGTCGGGATACGGCAGGGTCACGCCGTTGCGCGCGGCCAGCGCGAAGATCAGCTCGGGTTCGAGCGAACCCTCGATATGGATGTGCAGTTCCGCCTTCGGCATGGCGCGAGCGAACGCGCGCAGGTTCTGACGATCGGGATTCACGGCGGCTCCGTTGGCGCGTGGCGTGCGTGGCGCCGCAGTCTGCACCATCGCCGCAGGCGCGCAAAGATGGGCCTGCCGCCTGCAGCGCACCACCGTGCCAAGCCGCGCGCGCCGCGCTACTCTCTGGCGATGACGAAACCCTGTACGTTTCAGCTGAACCGCCGGCCCGTCGACCTGGCCGGCAGCGACCCGACCGAATCCCTGCTGCGCTGGCTCCGGCGCCAGCAACTGGCCGGCACCAAGGAAGGCTGTGCCGACGGCGACTGCGGCGCCTGCACCATCGCGCTGCTGCAGGCCGACGCCGACGGCACGACACGAATGACCGCGGTGAACAGCTGCCTGCTGCCGCTCGGCGCCCTGCCCGGCCGCGAAGTCCTGACCGTCGAAGCGCTGCGCGGGCCCGGCGGATCGCTGCACCCGGTGCAGCAGGCGCTCGTCGACTGCGCCGGCTCGCAGTGCGGCTATTGCACGCCGGGCTTCGTCATGAGCCTGTTCGCCGGCTACTACGGCGGCGACCTCGGCGACGCCGCGATCGAAGGCAATCTCTGCCGCTGCACCGGCTACCGGCCGATCCGCGACGCCGCGGCAGCGCTTGCGCGCCAGCCGGTCGTCGACGACGCGTTCGCCGCGCGCCTGCGCGAGCCCGTGACGACGCCCGCGGGCGAGCTCGCCGGCTATCACAGCCCGACGACGATCGCCGACGCGATCGCGCTGAAGCAGCAGGTTCCGCAGGCCGTCTGGATCGGCGGCGCGACCGATCTCGGCGTCGAACTCAGTCACGGCCGGCGCGTCGCGACCGCGTTCATCGCGCTCGACCGCATCGCCGAACTGCAGGCACTGGATATCGCCGAAGACGCCGTGCGCATCGGCGCCGGCCTGCCGCTGAGCCAGCTCGAAACGCGGCTCGCCGGCGTGTTTCCGGCACTCGACCAGATGCTGCCGTGGTTCGCCGCGCGCCAGGTGCGCAATCGCGCGACGTTCGGCGGCAACCTCGGCACGGCCTCGCCGATCGGCGACCTGCTGCCGGTGCTGCTCGCGCTCGATGCCACCGTGCACCTGCACGGCCCGGCCGGTGGACGCGACATCGCGATCGCCGACTATTTCCACGACTACCGCAAGACCGCGCGTCAGCCCGACGAACTCGTCGTCGCGGTGACGGTGCCGCGCACCGCGGCGGCTCCGGCGCAGACGCACCTGAGCGCGTCCTACAAGGTCGCCAAGCGCCAGACCGACGACATCAGCATCGTCGCGGCCGTGTTCGATCTCGTGCTCGATGCGGCGCATCGCGTCGAACGCGCGCGCCTGGCCTATGGCGGCGTCGCCGCGACTCCGCGGCGCGCCGTGAATGCCGAGGCGTACCTGCTCGGGCGCCGGCTCGACGCGGACACGGTGAACGCCGCGCAGGATCTGCTGCGCGACGCGTTCACGCCGCTCGACGATCACCGCGCCGGCGCCGACTATCGCCGCGCGCTCTGCGCCGGCCTGTTCGCAAAATTCGTCGCGACTCACCTGCCCGGAGCGGCGAAATCCGACGCGACCCGCGCGCCGGGAGCGGCCGCATGAAACCGCGCACGCACGAAAGCGCCGAAGGCCACGTCTGCGGCACCGCGATCTACACCGACGAGCAGCATCCGCCGCAGGGGCTGCTGAGCCTCTGGCCGGTGCAGTCGCCGCATGCGCACGCACGGATCCTGCGCATCGACGCGGGCGACGCGGCGCGCATGCCCGGCGTCGTGCGCGTGCTCACGGCCGCCGACGTGCCCGGCGAAAACGACACCGGCCCGATCCTGCACGACGAGCCGCTGATCGCCACGGACACCGTGCGTTTCCACGGCCAGGCCGTCGCCTGGGTCGTCGCCGCCGACGAAGCGCAGGCGCGCGCCGCCGCGGCCTGCGTGCAGGTCGACTACGCGCCGCTGGCGCCATGCCTGTCGATCGCCGACGCGATCGCGCGCGAGCAGTTCCATCTGCCGCCGGCGCGCGTCGCGCGCGGCGACGCGGCGACCGCACTCGACCTCGCGCCGCATCGCGTCTGCGGCGAAGTCACGATCGGCGGGCAGGACCATTTCTATCTCGAGACCCAGGCGAGCTGGGTGCAGCTCGACGCCGACGGTCTGATCCAGATCACCTCGTCGACGCAGCATCCGACCGAGACCCAGATCATCGTCGCGCGCGTGCTCGGCATCGCGTCCAACCGCGTGGTCTGCCGCTGCCTGCGCATGGGCGGCGGCTTCGGCGGCAAGGAAACCCAGGCCAATCCGTCGGCCGCGATCGCCGCACTCGCGGCCTGGACCACCGGCCGCCCCGTGCGCATCAAGCTGTCGCGCCAGCTCGACATGCAGATGACCGGCAAGCGCCATCCGTTCTTCGCGCGCTACGAAGCGGGCTTCGACGACGACGGCGTGCTGCACGCGCTGCGAGTGGCGCTCTACGCCGACGGCGGCTGGAGCTGCGACCTGTCGCCGCCGGTGCTGATGCGCGCGATGGTCCATGTGGACAATGCCTATTTCTGCCCGCACGTCGAGATCGTCGGCCGCATCGCGAAGACGAATCTCGCCTCGAACACGGCGTTTCGCGGCTTCGGCGGGCCGCAGGGCATGCTGGTCGGCGAAGACATCCTCGCGCGCATCGCGGCCGAACTGAATCTGCCGGCCGAGCGCGTGCGCGAGCGGAACTTCTATCGCGACGACGGCGACGGCGCGCGCAACGAGACGCCTTACGGCCAGCCCGTCGTCGACAACCACCTGCCGGAACTCTGGGCCCGGCTCAAGCGCGACAGCGACTTCGATGCGCGCCGCCGCGCGATCGCGCAGTTCAACGCGGCGCATCGCGACGTCAAGCGCGGCATCGCGATCACGCCGGTGAAGTTCGGCATCTCGTTCAACAAGACCGAATACAACCAGGCCGGCGCACTCGTCCACATCTACACCGACGGCAGCATCCAGCTCAATCACGGCGGCACCGAGATGGGCCAGGGCCTGCACACGAAGATGCTCGCGGTCGCGAGCCGCGTGCTCGGCGTCGACGCGGGCACGATCCGCGTGATGCCGACGAGCACCGACAAGGTGCCGAACACCTCGGCGACGGCGGCCAGCAGCGGCTCCGACCTCAACGGCCAGGCGGTGAAGGCCGCCTGCGAAACGCTGCGCGACCGACTCGTGCCCGTGGCTGCGAGCATGCTCGGCTGTGCGCCGGAACACGTACGCTTCGCCGACGGCCGCGTCAGCGCTACCGATGCCCAGGGCGGGCTCGCGTTCGCCGAGGTCGTGCATGCCGCCTACGACGCGCGCATCAGCCTGTCGGCAACCGGCTACTACCGCACGCCGGGACTCAGCTGGGATCCGAAGCAGGGCCGCGGCCATCCGTTCTACTACTTCGCGTTCGGCGCGGCCGTCAGCGAAGTGGAAGTCTGCGGTTTTACCGGCGTGCACACGCTGCGCCGCGTCGACCTGCTGCACGACGTCGGCGACTCGCTGGCCGAACTCATCGACCGCGGCCAGATCGAAGGCGGCTTCGTCCAGGGCATGGGCTGGCTGACCTGCGAGGAACTGCGCTGGAACGACAAAGGCCGGCTGCTGACCGACGCGCCGAGCACCTACAAGATCCCGACGCTCGGCGAAGTGCCGCACGATTTCCGCGTGAGCCTGTTCCGCCGCTCGCGCGCGCCGAGCACGAACGTGATCTTCCACAGCAAGGGCGTCGGCGAACCGCCGCTGATGCTCGCGCTGAGCGTGCGCGAGGCGATCGGCGCCTTCGCGACGACGCCGCGTCCGGTCGTGCTGACATCGCCGGCCACACCCGAAGCCGTGTTCGTGGCGATCGAACGCGCGCGCGCGGTCGAACCCCTCGCCGTGGCCGAAGCGCTCGATGTCTGAGGGATCACGTAGGTCCGCGGTGAGCCCGAAGGGCGAATCCCCGCATCGAGGTGGCCGCATTGGGCATGCGCTGGGCGAAGGAGACCGCGTGCGGCCTGGTCGAGGCAGCGCGTCGAGCCGCTGGCACCGGCACGGGCTCCGCACCGCGGAAACATGGCGATGTCGGGGGTCGCCTGAGGCTCACCGCCAACCTGCGTCGCGACGCCATGGATGAACGCCTGTTTGCGCAGCTTGCGCAGTGGCTGCAGCGCGACGCCGTCGTCGTCGTCACGGTCGTCGAGACGATCGGCGCGACGCCGCGCAAGCGCGGCGCGCGCATGCTCGTCACGTCGCACGACACGGCGTTCAGCATCGGCGGCGGGCTGGCCGAGGCGCGCACGATCGCCGCGGCGCGTGCGCAGCTCGACGCGGCTGTCGACGGCATCGAGGCGCTGACCATCGATCTCGGCGGCGGCACCGGTTCGGCCGGCATCTGCGGCGGCCGCATGCAGCTGCAGCTGCGGCGCTGGTCGGGCGAACCCGATCGCGCGGCGGCTGCCGGAGCCGCGGCACGGCTGTCCCACGGCCACGCCGTCACGCTGCCTGCCCCCGACCACGCCGTGCCGCTGCAGCCGAACCCGCGGCTGCTGATCGTCGGCGCCGGACACTGCGGCATCGCGCTCTGCGAGGCCGCGCGGCTGCTCGACTTCGACATCGCCGTGTTCGACACGCGCGCCGACTGCTTCGCCGGCGATGCATTTGCAGGCGCGACCGCGTATCGCGGCGACTACGCGCAGCTCGCGAAGGCGCTCGACACGACGCGCGCCGTCTACGCCGTGCTGCTCAATCGCGACTTCGCCGCCGACATCGCGAGCCTGCGCGAACTCTGCCGCCGCCCGCCGGCGTTCATCGGCATGATGGGCAGCCGCCGTCGCATCCGCGAAGTGCTCGATGCCCTGCCCGAGCACGCCGAAACGCTTGCGCGCCTGCAGGCGCCGGTCGGCCTCGACATCGCCGCGGAGACACCGCAGGAAATCGCGGTCAGCATTCTGGCGCAGGTCGTGCGGGAGCGAAGAACAAATAGGGGACAGTAGACGGGAACCAGTGAAAAGCAACGCACACCGCTGCGGTGCCTGCCGGTTCCCCCCCTGGCTGTTACCTGCTGGCCGCTAGTTCTTCTCCCGGATTACCCGGTAGTTGATAAGAATCACGAGGTCCGCCTCGCCCGTCTGAAACAACGCGTGGCTGCTGCCCGTGCGCGTCAGCAGCGCGTCGCCCGGTCCCACGTCGTGCGCGACGCCGTCGAGTACGTAGCGGCCGCGGCCCGACAGCACGTAGTAGATCTCGTCGTGGGTGTGGCGATGCAGACCGATGCCGGCGCCGGGCGGCAGCACGCGGCGGCGCAGCACGATATCGAGATCGGCGACGTCCGCGAACAGCGGATAGGCAATCGTGCTGCCGCCGCCGCCGTGCGGCGAAGGCTGCGCGCGCCGGTACTCGCCGTCGCGCGCGATGCGCGAGGCGCCCGGCCGCACGGTGTCGGTGTCGTCGGGAATGCCGCAGTCGGTGTCGCGGCGCAGACGCGCGGCGTCGACCAGTCCCTGCGCGCGCAGTCCCTGGACGACGAGGCAGGCCACGGCCGCGGCGCCGCGCTGATGGAAATGCGTGTTGTCGCGCAGGTTCTGCTCCGGCACGTGCAGGTAGAACGCGCGCGACGCGTCCTCGCCGAGCCCGTCGAGCCAGCGCAGGCTCGTCATGCCGAGATCGACGAGCGCGACGCGCTCCCGGCGCGACAGCGCGCGCACGGCTTCGGCGTAAGGACCGTGCAGGTCGGTCGCACGACCGGAAACGAAATGGCGGCGCGCGACCGGCGTCAGCAGCACGGGCGTCGCGCCGGTCCGGCGCGCGAGCTCGAGGTATTGCCGCAGCCACAGCGGAAACGCCTGCTGCGGTTCGTTGTAGCGGGCCGGATCGTCGCGCTTTTCGTCGTTGTGGCCGAACTGGATCAGCAGCAGATCGCCGCGGCGCAGGTCGCGCGCGACGTCGTAGAGCCAGCCCTGCTCGATGAAGCTGCGCGAACTGCGTCCGCTCTGCGCCCGGTTGCGGACCTCGACCGAGGCATCGAACCAGCCCGGCAATTCCTGGCCCCAGCCGCGCCGCGGCCAGCGCGCCGCATCGTATTCGCTCGCGGTGGAGTCGCCCGCGATCACGATGCGCAGCGGCGGCGCGATGCGCTGCTGCGCCGACGCCGCCGACGCGAACGCGGCAAGCACGATCCGCAGTGCGGCGCGCGCGAGCATGGCTAGCGGGCGAGCCAGCCGCCGTCGACCGGCAGCACGGCCCCGTGCACGTAGTCGGCCGCGCGCGAGGCGAGGAACACGGCGGCACCGCCGAGATCGGCCGGATCGCCCCAGCGTCCGGCCGGAATCCGCGCGAGGATGTCGCGGTTGCGCTGCTGGTCGGCGCGCAGCGCGCTCGTGTTCGCCGTCGCGAAATAGCCTGGCGCGATCGCGTTCACGTTGATGCCCTGCGCCGCCCATTCGTTGGCGAGCAGGCGCGTCAGGCCGAGGAGTCCACTTTTGCTCGCGGTATACGATGCGACGCGGATGCCGCCCTGGAACGACAGCATCGAGGCGATGTTGATGATCTTGCCGCCCTGCCCGGCCGCGACGCAGTGGCGCGCGAACGCCTGGGCCAGGAAGAACGCGGACTTCAGGTTCACGCCGAGCACGGCGTCCCAGTCGTCCTCGCTGAAATCGAGCGCGGCGTTGCGGCGGATCGTGCCCGCATTGTTCACGAGTATGTCGGCGCGGCCGAGCCGCTCGACGGCCGTCGCGACGGCGCCGCCCAGCGCGGCGACGTCGTCGAGTCCGGTTTCGACCCAACTGAGCCGGCGCCCCGCCGCGGCGACGGCCGCGGCGGTCTCGTCGGGTGCGGAGCGGCCGATCGCGGCGATGTCGGCGCCGGCCTGCGCGAGTGCGATCGCGATGGCCTGGCCGAGGCCGGTGTTCGCGCCGGTCACGAGCGCGACGCGGCCGGCGAGGTCGAACGGATGGGTCATAGGTGTCTCACGTCGAGTTGTTCCGTCAGCAGGAAAACCCCTGAACACGTGCGGCCGTGGAGCCCCCATGAAATCAAGGGGGCGGCCAGTCGTTCGCAACGCGGAAGGCTGGCGGGGTTGTGGAGGAATGCAGCACGAACCCGAGCGACGCCGCAGAGGCCGCCGAGCTATTTCAGCTGACAAATATCAAGCACGGCCATGTCGGTGTAGTCGAGGTTCTCGCCGCCCATCGCCCAGATGAAGCCGTAGTTCGCCGTGCCCGAGCCCATGTGGATCGACCACGGCGGCGAGACCACGGCCTCGTGGTTCGCGACGACGAGATGTCGCGCGGCATCGGGCTCGCCCATGAAGTGGAACACGCGGTCGTTCGCGCCGAGATCGAAATAGAAATAGACCTCGCTGCGGCGGTCGTGCAGGTGCGGCGGCA
>CAMLLF010000098.1 GCA_946480705.1 uncultured Lysobacteraceae bacterium
TGCCGACGAGATCCGCCAAGGCCGGCCGCAGGTCAATCTGTCGGAGAGCCTCGGGCGCGTGCCGGGCATCGTGGTGCAGAACCGCCAGAACTACGCGCAGGACCTGCAGATCTCCTCGCGCGGCTTCGGCGCGCGCTCCACCTTCGGCGTGCGCGGCCTGCGCCTCTACGCCGACAGCGTGCCGGCGACGATGCCCGACGGCCAGGGCCAGATCTCGCATTTCATGGCGTTCGCCGGCGAGCGCATCGAAGTGCTGCGCGGGCCGTTCTCGGCGCTCTACGGCAATTCCTCGGGCGGTGTCGTGCAGCTCTTCAGCGCCGACGGCGACGGCGCGCCGCAGGCGCGGCTGCAGAGCGTCGCGGGGGGCTACGGCAGCCGCAGCCATGCCGCGAGCGTGCGCGGCGGCGACGAGGCGTTGCGCTATCACGCGGCGGCGATGCGCAGCGAGAGCGACGGCTTCCGCCGGCACAGCGCCGCGCGCCGCGACGCGCTCAATCTGAAACTGCGCGTCGCCGTCGGCGATTCGGGCCGCCTCGATTTCATCGCGAATCGCTTCGATGCGCCGGATGCGCAGGATCCGCTGGGCCTCACGCGCGCCGAAATGCTCGCCGATCCGCGCGCGGCGACGCCGGTTGCCTTGCTCTACGACACGCGCAAGTCGGCGCTGCAGGAACAGCTCGGCGCGGTCTACGAGCAGGCGTTCGGCGAAGCGCATGCGCTGCGTGCCATGGCCTATGCCGGCCGTCGCGACGTCGAGCAGTTTCTCTCGGTGCCGCGCGCGGCGCAGGCGAGTCCGACCAGCGCCGGCGGCGTCGTCGATCTGACGAGCGACTACGGCGGCGGCGATCTGCGCTGGATCTGGCGTGGCGAGATCGCGCAGCGCGCGCTGACGCTCTCGACGGGCGTCGGCGTGGACACGCAGACGCAGCGGCGCCGCGGCTTCGAGAATTTCCTCGGCGACACGCTCGGCGTGCGCGGCGCGCTGCGGCGCGACGAGCGCAACACGGCACGCGCCGTCGATCGCTATCTGCAGGCGTCGTGGGCGCTCAAGGAACGCTGGTCGCTGCTGGCCGGCGCGCGGCGCAGCGCGATCCGCTACGAATCCGCCGACCGCTATGTGACTCCGGCGAATCCCGACGACGGCGGCCGGGCCGACTATGCGCAGACGACGCCGGTCGCCGGACTGAGTTTCGCGCCGCGCGCGAACGCGCGCGTCTACCTGTCGTTCGGCCGCGGTTTCGAGACGCCGACGTTCAACGAGCTGAGCTATCGCGCCGACGGCGCGGCCGGTCTCGCGTTCGACCTGAAGCCGGCGACGAGCCGCAACGGCGAACTCGGATTCAAGTGGCGCAGCGACGCCGGCGCCCGGATCGAGGCCGCGCTGTTTCGCGCCGATACCGACGACGAACTCGCGGTCGCACGCAACGTCGGCGGCCGCAGCAGCTTTCGCAATGTCGGCCGCGCGCGGCGCGAAGGCGCGGAATTCACGGCGGTCGTGCCGCTGCGCGAGCATGGGCAGTGGCAGCTCGCCTACACGCGGCTGTCGGCGACGTTCCGCGACACGTTCCCGATCTGCACGGCCGCCGGCTGCACCTCGCCCGATATGCTCGTGCCCGCGGGCACGCGCATTCCGGGCACGGTGCGCGATCAGTTGGCGAGCCGGCTCGACTGGCGCCGCGGCGACTGGAACGCCGCGGCGCAGGTCGTCGCAGTCGGCGACACGAGCGTCAACGACCGCGGCAGCCAGCGCGCGCCGGGCTACGGCCTCGTCAATCTCGAACTCGGCCGGCGCTGGACGTCGCGCGCCGGCGTGCTGAGCGCGTTCGCGCGCATCGACAACGCATTCGACCGCCGCTACGTCGGTTCGGTCATCGTCAACGAAGGCAATGCGCGCTACTACGAGCCCGGCCCCGACCGCACGCTGTCGGTCGGAGTGCGCTGGGATTCTTTTGCTCCGTAAAGAATTCAGATTTCAAAGTTGCTCGCGAAGATCGCGTCGGGATCGATGATCGTGATGCTGCCGTTCATCGCGGCGTGATTGCCGCAGTTGTAATGCAGCGAATCCGGCGCGCTGGCCGGCACGACGAAGGTGATGTCCGTGTCGCCGGTCGCGCCGTTGTTCGTGACGCCCTTGTTGTAGCGCGAGCCGCTGCCGGTCGTGTTGATCGTGTTGATGTTGAACGGGTGCACGCCGGCGACGCCGGTCAGGTCGAACACGTAGGTGCGGCCGCGCTCGAGCGTCAGCGGCCGGTTCTGCATACCGTCGATGGTCCAGGCCGAGAAACTGCCGGCGCTGACCGCGAACGTGGTCGTGCCGCCCTTGGGGGCGGCGACGGCGGACAGCGGCAAGGCGAGCAGGGCGAAGGCGAGCAGGCGAAAGCGAGTCATCGGAAATTCCTCGTGGACGTGGTGAACGTGAGGGGTTCAGGGGAGTTCGAGCGTATTACGGCGTTTCGGCCCGAAAACGGGCACGCTGCAGCTTGACGGCGTGTCAAGCGCCGGCCGCGGACGCCGGACAAGCGTCCGGTTCCGGCGGCCGGCGCGAGTGCCGACAATGCGCGCCGCCGGCAGATCGGCGCGGAGGCAGACGGTGACGACAGGCGGCAGTGCGACGGCGGACAGCGGAGCCGGCCGTGTTTGACTTTCCTCCGGCGTTGCGTAGCGTGCGCGATCCCGAAGAACGCGCGGATGCGCCCATGTCCGAGGATTTCGCCGGCCTGCTGACCGTTTTCATGCGCCGCATCCGGGCGAGCGCCTCGGGCGTCGCGACCGAGATCGGCATGAGCCGCGAGGCGGTCAACAACTGGCGCCACGGCCTGTCGCTGCCGAACCGCAAGCATCGCCACAGGCTCGTGGACTGCGCGCGCTACCTGCGGCTCAGCGAAGCGGAGACCGACCGGCTGCTCGCGAGCGCGGGTTTCGAACCGGAATATCCGGTCGGCGGTCACGCGCCGGGCCAGCCCTATGCCGACTACATCGCCACGCTGTTCGAGCGCCTGCAGCGGCTCGCGCCGTATCCGATCCTGATGCTCTTGAGCCAGGCGCATTGGGGCCAGCCGCCGTTTCGCGAAACGCTGCTCGCGACCGCGCGCCAGCGCTACGGCGACGGCGCGGTGCTGCATGTGCGCCCGCCGCACAGCGCCGTGGCCGATTCGCGCGACTACTTCGCCGCGATCGGCGCGCAGTGCGGTTTCGCCGGCGTCGATTCGGATTTCGCGTTCGAGGCGGCGCTGGAGCGGCGTCTTGCGGCCGGCGAGCGCGTGTTCTGTCTCGTCAGCCGCTTCGAGCAGGGCGAGGCGCACCTGCGCGAGGCGCTGGCCGGCATCCTGCGCGGCCTCAGCGAGATGTACAGCGGGAAACTGCATCTGCTGCTCTGCGGCGGCGAGGCGCTCGCCGAGCTCAAGTATCAGAGTGGAGACCTGTCTTTGTTGAATATCGCGAGCGTGGAGCATTGGCCCGATCCCGGCCCGGCCGAGCTGCGCGCGCTTGCCTGCCGCGAGCTGCCGCCGGCGCAGGTCGACGCCGCGCTGCTGGGCCGGCTCGAGATCGACTGCGGCGGCCATCCGGCCCTGATCGACGAAGCCCTGCGCTGGCATGCGGCGAATACTCCCTGGAGCGGTCCCCAACTCGCTGAGTGCCTCGCGGGCAGCGCGCGGTTGTGGGAAGGCTTCGTGCCGCTGCTCGGCGAGGCCGAGGCGCGCACGCGCATCGAGGGCTGGCTTGCACAGGCCGCGCTCGGGCGGGCTCAGCCCTATCTGATCGACCGGCTCCTGCGGCGCCTGTTCTGGGCCAACCTCGTGACTGCGCGGCCCGGTGCCGACGGTCCGCAGCTGGAATGGCGCTGCGAGGCGGTGCGCCGCGCCGGCCGCCAGATCATCGCCGCGTGGAGCGACGCCGGCGCATGAGTCCGGCGACGAAGACCTGGCTGCGGCGCGGCGCGATCGCCGCGGCGGCGCTGTTTCTCGGCACGGCACTGCTGCTGCCGCAATGGAATCCGCTGGCCGGCCGCTTCGTTGCGAGCCCCGAGAACATGGCCTGGATTGCGAACGGCTGGAGCGAGCTGCAGAACGCGCGGCTGCGCATCAACGAACAGGTGATGGACACCGGCGAGTGGCCGACACGGCTCGACCGGCTCGACATCGAGCCGGCCGGCGAGATCTTCGAGCTGTCGCTGCGGCGCAACGAACTGGTCGGCACGCTGCGCGCGACGCCGCGCATCGACCGCAGCCTGCACGGTCTGAGCGTGGCCTATCGCTGGGATCCCCGCCAGCAGCTCTGGAGCTGCGCCGCCGGCGATCCGCCGATACCGGCGCGCTACCTGCCGCTGAACTGCCGCGCGGAAGAAGCTTCGGTGTTCGAGACCGCGCGCTGGCTCGTTGTCGTGCTCGTGCTCAGCGTGATCGCGCTGATCGGCCTCGGCGCGCTACTGCTCTGGCGGCATCCGCTGATCGCGCCGATCCAGCGCGATCCGGCGCGCCTGCGGCGCACGCCGCTCGTGCAGCTGCCGCGCATCGATGCGACGCTGGGCTGGCTGCGCCGGCGCGACGCGACGCTGGCCGCGGCCGGCGTCGATGCGGCCGACTGGAGTGACGCGCTGCGCTATCCGCGGATGGGCGGCGCGGCGCAGTCCGCGGCGCTCGCGCTGCGCGTCGGTGCACGCAGCGCGCCGGCGACCGGCTGGGAACTGCCCGGCGAAGTCTATGAGTGGACGTTTTCCAGCGAGATGCCGGTGTCGCTGGAGCGCTGCCTGATCTGGCTGCCGGGTGCGGGGCTCGACGGCGCCCAGCTCGTACGCCTGCTGCGGCCCCTGCAGAGCGGCGTGGACGTGCTGCTGGTGTTGCCGCCGTCGGCAGCGGCGGAAACGGCGCTGCGCGGACTCTGTGCCGACCGCACGAACCTGTTCGTCTGCATCGCGCAGGAGGCGCAGACCGCCTGGCTGCTCTCGCGCGACGCGCTGCCGGTGTTGCTGCGCACGATGGCGCGGCAGCTGCGGCTTTCGCGCATCTCGCCGTATCAGACGCGCGGCGGCATCGCGCGCGCGTCGTCGTTCTTCGGCCGCGAGAGCCTGCTTTCGCGCGTGGTGCAGCGCGAACCGTCGAACTACCTGCTGATCGGCGGACGCCAGCTCGGCAAGACCAGCCTCATGAAGGCGATCGAGCGGCGCCTGCGCGAGCACCCGAATATCGCCTGCGTCTACGTCGTGCTGCGCGATCAGCGCCTGCTGCCGCGGCTCGCGGCGCAGTGCGGGCTGCCGCTCGATGCGGATCTCGAAACGATCGTCGCGTCGCTGCAGCGCCAGCACGGCGGCAAGCGCCTGCTGCTGCTGATCGACGAGGCCGATCCGTTCTTTCGCGCCGACGCGGCGCGCGACTATGCCGAACTGTCGGCGATGCGCGCGCTCTCGGAAGAAGGGCGCTGCCATTTCCTGCTCGCCGGGTTCTGGGATCTCTATGCCGCGGCCGCGCTGGACTACCAGTCGCCGCTGCGCAATTTCGGCGACGTCATCAGTGTCGGCGGGCTCGAAGTCGAGGCCTGCCGCGAACTCGCGACCGTGCCGCTCGCGGTGCTGAATCTGCGCTTCGCCGACGCCGCGCTGGTCGAGCGCATCGTCGAGCAAAGCGGGCGCCGCGCGAACCTCGTGGCGATCCTCTGCCAGGAATGCCTCGAGGCGCTGGACCGCGGCGGCAGCGTGGTCGAAGCGGCCGACGTCGAGCGCGCACTGGCCTCGCAGGCCGTGCTCGACGCGCTCGCGGGCTGGGGAAGGCTCAGTCACGACGAGCTGGCGTCGCGGCTCGATCGCATCGTCGTCTACCGCGTGGCGGGGCAGGGCGGGACGCGTCTGGCCGACATGGTCGAGCTGCTGCGGCCGCATGCCGACATCGACGTCGAAACGCTGCGCCGTTCGTTCTCGCGGCTGCAGCTGGCCTATGTGCTGGAACGCGACGGCGAGCATTTCCGCTTCGCCGTGCCGCTGTTCGCACGCCAGTTCGAAGCGACCGAAATCCCCGTGCTGCTGGCCGAGGAACTGCGCCGCCTGCGCTGAGCGGCCGGATACCCGCGGAAAACCGCGCGCGGAACGTAAAAAACCGCCAGAAACAAGGGGTTCCGGCGCATTTCCGGCGCCGTTCCGTGGTATGCTCGCGCGTTATTTCGGCGCCCGTCCGCACCGGCCGGGCCGCATGGCAGCAAGCGTCAGAACCCTGGAATCCCGATGGCGGAACTAGCCAAAGAAGTCATACGCGTCAATATCGAAGACGAGATGCGGCAGAGCTACCTCGATTACGCCATGAGCGTGATCGTCGGCCGCGCCCTGCCGGACGTTCGCGACGGTCTGAAACCGGTGCATCGCCGCGTGCTGTTCGGCATGTACGAAGTCAACAACTTCTGGAATCGCCCGTACGTCAAATGCGCCCGCATCGTCGGCGACGTCATGGGTAAATACCATCCGCACGGCGACTCCTCGATCTACGACACGCTCGTGCGCATGGCGCAGGACTTCTCGCTGCGCTATCCGCTGGTCGACGGCCAGGGCAACTTCGGTTCGATCGACGGCGACGCCGCCGCGGCGATGCGCTACACCGAATGCCGCCTCGACCGCATCGCTTCCGAACTCACCGCGGACATCGACAAGGAAACCGTCGATTTCCAGCCGAACTACGACGAAAAGGAATTCGAGCCGACGGTCCTGCCGACGCGCGTTCCGAACCTGCTCGTCAACGGCTCCGCCGGCATCGCCGTCGGCATGGCGACGAACATTCCGCCGCACAATCTCACCGAAGTCATCGATGCGACGGTCGCGCTGATCGACGATCCGTCGCTCGGCATCGAAGACCTGATGCGCTTCGTCGTCGGTCCGGACTTCCCGACCGCCGGCATCATCAACGGCGCTTCCGGCATTGTGGAAGCGTATAGAACCGGGCGCGGCCGCATCCTGATCCGCGCCAAGACCGAGATCGAGACCGAAGCCAACGGCCGCGAGACGATCGTGGTCACCGAGCTGCCGTACCAGGTCAACAAGGCCCGCCTGATCGAGAAGATCGCCGAGCTGCACAAGGAAAAGAAGATCGAAGGCATCGCTCCCGACGGCCTGCGCGACGAGTCCGACAAGGACGGCATGCGCATCGTCATCGAAGTGCGCAAGGACACGATGGCCGACGTGCTGCTGAACAATCTGTTCCAGCAGACCCAGCTGCAGGTCACCTTCGGCATCAACATGGTCGCGCTGGTCGACGGCCAGCCCCGTCTGCTGAGCCTCAAGGAAATCCTCGAGGCGTTCATCCGTCATCGCCGCGAAGTCGTCACGCGGCGCACGATCTTCGAACTGCGCAAGGCGCGCGCCCGCGCGCACATCCTCGAAGGCCTGACCGTCGCGCTCGCGAACATCGACGAGATGATCGAGCTCATCAAGACGTCGGAATCGCCGCAGGTCGCGCGCGAGCGCATGCTGGCCAAGCGCTGGGAGCCGGGCCTCGTGCGCGCGCTGCTCGACGCCGCGGGCGCCGACGCGTCGCGTCCGGAAGATCTCGATCCGAACGCAGGACTGCGCGCGGACGGCTACCAGCTGTCCGAGGTGCAGGCGAAGGAAATCCTCGAGATGCGCCTGAACCGCCTGACCGGGCTGGAACAGGACAAGCTCACCGATGAATACAGGCAGCTGCTCACGGCGATCCAGGGTCTCATCGAGATCCTGTCCGATCCGGCCGTGCTGCTCGCGCTGATCCGCGGCGAACTCGTCGAGATCCGGGACGCCTACGGCGATGCGCGCCGCACGGTGATCCAGCACAGCCAGGAAGACCTCGACGTGCTGGACCTGATCGAGCCCGAAGACGTCGTCGTCACGCTGTCGCACACCGGCTACGTGAAGCGCCAGCCGATCAGCACGTATCGCGCGCAGCGCCGCGGCGGCAAGGGCCGCTCGGCGACGGCGGTCAAGGAAGAAGACTTCGTCGCGCAGGTCTGGATCGTCAACACGCACGACACGCTGCTGACGTTCACGAGCGCGGGCCGCGTGTTCTGGCAGAAGGTCTACCAGATTCCCGACGCGGGCCCGAACTCGCGCGGCAAGCCGATCGTGAACCTGCTGCCGCTCGAACCGGACGAAAAGATCCAGGCCGTGCAGTCGGTGCGCGAATTCCCGGTGGACCGCTACGTGTTCTTCGCGACGCGCCAGGGCACGGTCAAGAAGACCTCGCTCGCCGACTACTCGCGCCCGCGCACGAACGGCATCCGCGCGATCGATCTCGACGAAGGCGACGGCCTCGTCGGCGTCGCGCTGACCGACGGCACGCGCGATGTGCTGATGTTCGCGTCCAACGGCAAGGCCGTGCGCTTCGCCGAGGACGAGGTGCGCCCGATGGGCCGCGTCGCTCACGGCGTGCGCGGCATGCGGCTGACCGACGGTGCCGAGGTCGTCTCGCTGATCGCCGTCGACGGCGAAGGCGACATCCTCACGGCGACCGAGCGCGGCTACGGCAAGCGCACGCCGCTGGAGGAATACCCGCGCAAGGGCCGCGGTACGCAGGGCGTCATCGCGATCCAGTGTTCGGGCCGCAACGGCGCGCTCGTGGCGGCGGTGCAGCTCGACGACGCGCACGAGCTCATGCTCGTGTCGAACCAGGGCACGCTCGTGCGCACGCGCGCGGCCGAGATCGCGCGCGTCGGCCGCAACACGCAGGGCGTCACGCTGATCCGCCTGCCGGACAGCGAGGCGCTGACGAGCGTGGTCGGTCTTGCCGCGATCGTCGGCGACGACGACGTCGACGCGGACGACGCGAGCGGCAGCGATGCGTCCGTCAGCCCGGCCGACGCACCGCCGGAAACACCGGCCGCGGACAGCGACGCATCGTCCGATGGTTCGCCGGTCGACTGACCTTCACGACGTCCGGAATGAAAAACCCGCGGCTTTCGCCGCGGGTTTTTTTGTCTGAGGGACCGGTGGCTCAGGCACCGAGCGTGTCGAGCATGGCCTGCGCGCTGGAAACCTTGAATTCGCCGGGCGATTCGACGTTCAGCGCCTTGACGACGCCGTCCTCGGCATACAGCGCGAAGCGCTTGGAGCGCACGCCCATGCCGAACGCGCTCGCGTCCATTTCGAGGCCGAGCGCGCGGGCGAGGTTCGCATTGCCGTCGGCCAGCATGATGAGCTGCTCGGGCACGTTCTGGTCCTGAGCCCAGGCCTTCATGACGTAGGCGTCGTTGACCGCCATGCAGGCGACGTCGATGCCGCGACTGTGGAACTTTTCGAAGTTCTCCACATAGCCGGGAAGGTGCTTGGCCGAGCAGGTCGGGGTGAACGCACCCGGCACCGAGAACAGCACGACCTTGCGGCCGGCGAAGATCTCGTCCGTGCTGATGGCCTGGACGCCGTCCTTGAGCACGTTGAGCGTGGCCGACGGAATGCGGGTGCCGACGGAAATGGTCATGCGAAACCTCGTTGCGGGGTGGGCGGAGACAGCGATCATAGCCCGGCCGAGTGCGGTTCGGCGTGTCG
>CAMLLF010000099.1 GCA_946480705.1 uncultured Lysobacteraceae bacterium
GGTCGGCGATCTTCGCGTAGTCCTTCGACCGCGGGTCCGTATTGCGGATCAGCAGCGCGATCGGCGTGCCGGTCGTGACGCCTTCGTAGACCCCCGACAGGATCTCGACCTCGTCGGCCTCGCGCCGCTGCGAGGTGTGCCGGCTGCGGCCGGTCGCACGCCTTTCGAGGTCTTCGCGGAAATCCTCGGGCGCGATCGCGAGTCCCGGCGGGCAGCCGTCGATGACGCAGCCGATCGCCGGGCCGTGGCTTTCGCCGAAGGTCGTTACGGTCAGCAGTTTTCCGAACGCATTGCTCGACACGGTTTCTCGCCTACTAGGGTAAGTCGCGCCCGGCCGACACGCGCCCGGCCTGCATCACGCACGCGCGGCAAGCGCCGCGCGGATGTCGCCCGCATGGGCCACGAGATCGCGCCGCTCGAGCACGAACACACCCATCTGGCCGACGTTGAACTCGACCCACGTGAACGGCACGCGCGGCAGCAGCGCTGCGAGCGCGTGCTCGCTTTCGCCGACTTCGACGATGAGCACGCCGTCCTCAGACAGATGCGCCGGCGCTTCGGCGAGGATGCGCAGCGCGAAGTCGAGACCGTCGTGACCGGCCTTCAAACCTAGCGCCGGTTCGTGGCCGTATTCGGGCGGAAGATCGGCAAATTCCTGCTCGGTCACGTAGGGCGGATTCGACACGATGAGGTCGTAGACCTCGCCGCCGAGCGCGGCGAACAGATCCGACTCGATCACGCGAACGCGGTCCTGCACGTCCTGGAACTGCACGTTCGCTCTGGCGAGCGTGAGCGCTGCGGGACTGATGTCGACGACATCGACCTGCCAGCCCGGGTTGTGCGACGCCATCGCGATGCCGATGCAGCCCGAACCCGTGCACAGATCGAGCGCGCGCTCCACCACGATCTCGTCGAGCCACGGCGAAAAACCGCTCTGGATCAGTTCGGCGATCGGCGAGCGCGGCACGAGCACGTTTTCGTCGACCTTGAACAGCAGGCCTGCGAACCAGGCTTCGCCGGTGAGGTAGGCGACCGGCTTGCGCTCGGCGATGCGGCGTTCGATCAGCCCGAGAATTTTCTGCTTTTCCTCGCCGACGAGCCTGGCCTGGCCATAGTTCGGCGACAGGTCGTGCGGCATGTGCAACGCCCAGAGCACAAGATGCGTCGCTTCGTCCAGCGCGTTGTCGTAGCTGTGACCGAAGGTCAGGCCGGCGCCGGCAAAGCGGCTCGCGCCGTAGCGGATGAAGTCGACGATCGTGGAAAGTTCGGCAGTCATGGCAGGAACAGCGACAAAGGGCCGCAGAGTATAGGGCGCCGTCGACACGGCGTCCGCGTCTATACTTCGGCGGAGCAACGCCCGGAACAGCCGCACCACACTCGCCGTGGCCGCAGGTGCCGCCAGCCGGGCATGGAGCCTCACGATAGAGACTTGCTCAGACCTTCCCAATGAATACACGTCATAACTCGGGCCGCACGCTGCCGACCGCCCTGATTCTCGTCGTCGCGTTTGCCGCGGGCCTCGGCCTGTGGCTGCTGAGCCAGCGCTTCGGCAGCGACGAGTCCGCGACCGTCGCCTTGACGCGCTATCCAGCGCCGCGTCCGGTGGCCGAGTTCCGGCTGACGCGCAGCGATGCGAAGCCGCTGACGCAGGTCGACCTCAAGGATCATTGGAACCTGTTCTTTTTCGGTTTCACGAATTGCCCCGACATCTGTCCGAACACGCTCGGCGTGCTCAAGCAGGTGCGCGCGCAGCTTGCGCAGGCCGGCCTTGCCGACCGCGTCCACGTGCATTTCGTGTCGGTCGATCCGCAGCGCGACCAGCCCGAAACGCTGGGACGCTATGCGGCGTTCTACGATCCCGCCTTCATCGCCTCGACCGGCAGCGACGAACAGCTCATGCGCCTGACGCGCTCGCTCGGCGTCATGTACACACGCGAACCGGCCAAGGACGGCCAGTACACTGTCGACCACAGTGCTTCGGTCGCGCTGATCGATCCACAGGCGCGTCTGGTCGGCCTGTTCCGCCCGCCGCTGGACGCGAACGCGATCGGTACCGACCTCAAGACTCTCGTGAACGCGCCGCGATGAAACTCTCGATACTGCTGCAGTACGCCCTGCCCCATCGGCTGCTTTCGCGCTTCGTGTACTGGGCGACGCGCTGGACCTGGCGACCCTGGAAGAATTTCCTGATCGGGCAGATCGTGCGCCGCTATCAGGTCGATCTCAGTGAAGCCCAGACGCCCGACATCGCGGCATTCGACCATTTCAATGCATTCTTCACGCGCCTGCTCAAGCCCGGCGCGCGCGCGGCCGATCCGGCCGCCGATGCGCTGCTGTGTCCGGCCGACGGCAAGGTCAGTCAGGCCGGCCCAATTCGCGCCGGCCGCATCGTCCAGGCCAAGGGCCAGGATTACACCGTCGCGGAGCTGCTCGCCTCCGATGAGGATGCCGTCGCCTACGCCGACGGCAGCTTCGTCACGGTCTATCTGTCGCCGCGCGACTACCACCGCGCGCACATGCCACTGGCCGGCGTGCTGCAGAGCACCGTGCACGTTCCCGGCCGCCTGTTCAGCGTCGCGCCCGGCCCGGTCGCCGAAATCCCGCGGCTGTTCGCGCGCAACGAGCGGCTGGTCTGCCACTTCCAGGGCGAGCACGGACCGTTCGTCGTCGTCATGGTCGGTGCGATGCTGGTGTCCAGCGTGTCGACGGTCTGGTCCGGCCTCGAGATCCCGCCGTATGCGAGCGGAGTGACGCGGCGCGACTGGCGCGACCGCGCGATCCGGCTCGATCGCTTCGCCGAGATGGCCCGATTCAACATGGGCTCCACGGTCATCGTGCTGCTGCCGCCCGGCGTCGGCGAGATCGCTGCGCTGGTGCCCGAGCAGCCGGTCAACGTCGGCGAGCGCATCGGAACGATCCGCTGAATCGCGGCGACGGCGCAGGGCTCCGTCCGGCGATTCCGACGATGCGCCCGCGCCGGTTGTGTGCGCGGCACTGCAAAACAACGTGACGAGGATTGTCAGTTTGTGACCGACTCGGCTAATCTGCTCCGTCTGTCGGCATAGCATTGCCGGCGATCGTCGAACTCGCAAAATCGCAAAAACCATCAAGGGGACTTCCATGCAGCAGTTGATCTGGCGGCTTGTCGCCACCAAACGGGCCTATCAGCTGCAGCGCGAGTTCAAGGAAATCGACAAGCTCATGGGCGGCCTCAGCAACGCGGCCCGCCTGCAGCTTGCGACGCTGACCCAGAAAGAATTCTCCGCTGCCGCAAAGAGCGAGTTTCCGCATCTTTATGCCACGCCGCCGGAACAGCGCTACAGCGCCTGGGGCAGCGGCACCGACATCGGTCTGTCGCGCGCCCGTTCCGACAATCTGCCGGTCCGCCTGCGCGGCATCGCGCTCTGGCTGACGGTCGCCTATCACGAAACCCGCGGCACGACGCTGCCCGCGCTCGACGGCGTTCACCGTTCCCTGCTGCGCGCGCTGCGTTTCCTGCGCGAAGCCGCGCCGGCCGCGACCGCCGAAAGCTGGTTTTCCAGCGAGCAGGCCGCCTGATCGCTGACGTTCACCAAAAAAGTTCGGGCTAGAAGGAAGCGCGCACCAGGGATGGTGCGCTTTTTTTTGGCTCGAATCCGGTGCGCCGCGTGTCCGCAGCGCAATCGACCCAGCCTTATTTGCCGCAGCTCGGGATCTGCAGCGTCTGTCCCGGCTTGATCGCGTAGCTCGGCGCGCGCAGGCGATTGATGCTCGCGATTTCCCGGACTTCGGCGCAGCGATGCTTGCGCGCGATCGCCGCGAGCGTGTCGCCCTTGCGCACCGTGTAGCGGCCGCGTGCGCCGCCGGAACTGCTGCGCGTCGACGCGGTGCGCGCTATCGCAACCTGCGGCATCGACGCCGCATGCAATTCCGCCGCGAGCGTCTGCCACGGCCCTTGCGCGCAGGCGCGCGGAAATGCCGCCTCGAGCACGACCGGCACGGTAAGGCGAGTCCCCGGCGGCAGCGCCGCCTGATGGTCGTAGGCCGGATTCAGATTGCGCAACGCGCGAAACCAGCCGTCGCGGCTGCCGCCTTCCTGGCCGAAGCAGATCGACAGCTCCGCCAGCGACATCGTGCGCGGCAAGGTCACGTTGCCCAGGCGCGTGTCGATCTTCGGGAATTCGAGGTTGTAGCGCTCCGGATGCATGAACAGCCATGCGGCCGCCAGCACCATCGGTACGTATTCGCGGGTTTCCGGCGACAGCGCACCGTAGACCGACGCGTCCCAGAATCGCGCACGCCCGCCGCCGGCCAGCCGGCCCATGCGACCTTCACCGCCGTTGTACGCGGCAAGTACCAGTTCGAGGTCGTTGTTGAACACGCGCAACTGTTCGTTCAGATAGGCCGCGTTCGCGCGCGCGGACAAGGTCGGATCGAAACGCTGGTCGAAACCGTTGCTCGTCGTCAGGCCGAAACGCAGCCCAGTCGCATACATGAACTGCAGCGGCCCGCTCGCGCCCGAACGCGACACCGCATGCACCTTGCCGCCCGATTCCTTCGCGATGAATCCGAACAGCAGCGCTTCGGGCAGGCCGGCCTTCTGATATTCCGGCCACATCAGCTGGCGCATGTACTGATAGTTGACGTAGGCCTGGATCAGATTCGGCCGGTACTGCGTGAGCCATTCCTCGAGCCCGGCCTTGACCGGCTCGTTCACGGCGATGATTTCGGCGAGCGGCCTGCCCTTGAGCAGCGTGATCGAGCGCGCGGCCTCGGGCAGATCCGACACGACCGGCGAACCTTCGCCGGCGGCTTCCGGATCGGCATCCTCGGCGGCCGGCTTCTCGGGGTCGCCGGTGGCCGCGGCGATCGGTGCGTCGCGGCGCAGCAGGCCGTCGAAGGCCGACAGGAACCGCTCTTTTTCGCACCCGGGGAGTTGCTGGCAGCGCAGGGCCGCGGCACGCAGGTCGTCGAGCGCCGCATTGCCTTCGCGCGCCGCGCGTTCGCGTTCGCCCGCGTCGGCAAGTTCGGCGCTGCCTTCGTAGCGTTTCACGGCCTCGTCGAGGCGCGCGTACAGCTGGCCGATCTCGTTCTCGTCGGCCGCCGGCACCGGCACGTTTTTCGCGTTGCGTGCAGGCGCACCCGCGCAGGCGGCCAGGATCAACGAAGCGGCCACGGCCGATACAAGACGAATACGCAAGACTGCACTCCCGCAACACGAACGGTCGGCACGTTACACACGGAGGCCCCTTGAGGGAAGGTCTAAAAGCCGCCGTTCCGGTGATTTTCCGGAGCGACGTTCGACTGCGCCGCAGCGAGGTCGAAGGTTTTCGACATTTGCTTCAATAACGGCGCGCACGCCGCGAAAACCGCCGTGTCGGCCGCCGGCCCGAAAAACACCGGAATCCCGGTTTTTCGAGAGCTCCGCCAGACGGATTGCCGCGATGCCGCCGACCCTCGCTACAATCGGCCTTCACATGACCTTTGCAAACGACTCGGGAGCGGACGTGAGCGACATCCTGCTAGGGAAGAGCGACATCGATGTGCTGCTGCGCGCCCGCTACGCGAACCGCCACGGCCTCATCGCCGGTGCGACCGGTACCGGCAAATCGGTCACGCTGATGCGCCTTGCCGAAGGCTTTTCGCAGCTCGGCGTCCCGGTGTTTCTCGCCGACGTCAAGGGCGACCTGGCCGGGCTCTGCGAAGCCGGCGGCGGCAACGCGAAGATCGACGCGCGCGTGGCCGAACTCGAACTCGACTGGAAGCCCGCCGCGAATCCCGTCGTGTTCTGGGACATTTTCGGCCAGCTCGGCCATCCGGTCCGCAGCACGATTTCCGAGATGGGTCCGAATCTGCTCGCGCGCCTGCTCGAACTCAACGAGACGCAGGAAGGCGTGCTCGACGTCGTATTCAAGCTCGCCGACGACGAAGGCCTGCTGCTCGTCGATCTGAAGGACCTGCGCGCGCTGCTGACCTTCGCCGCCGAAAACGCAAAGGTCATCTCGCAGCGCTACGGACTGATTTCCTCGCCGTCGATCGCCGCGATCCAGCGCGCACTGCTCGGGCTCGAACAGGCCGGCGGCGATCAGTTCTTCGGCGAACCGGCGCTCGATCTCGCCGACTTCCTGCGCCAGGACATGAGCGGCCGCGGCATCGTCAACGTGCTCGCCGCCGACAAGCTCATCCTGAAACCCAAGCTCTATTCGACGTTCCTGCTCTGGATGCTGTCGGAACTGTTCGAGCGCCTGCCCGAAGTCGGCGATCTCGACAAACCCAAGCTCGTGTTCTTCTTCGACGAAGCGCACCTGCTGTTCGACGATGCGCCGGCCGCGCTCGTGCAGCGCGTCGAGCAGGTCGTGCGCCTGATCCGCTCCAAAGGCGTCGGCGTCTATTTCTGTTCGCAGAATCCCGACGACGTGCCGCAGACGATTCTCGGCCAGATGGGCAATCGCGTGCAGCACGCGCTGCGCGCGTTCACGCCGCGCGACCAGAAGGCCGTCAAAGCTGCCGCCGAAACGTTTCCGCCGAATCCGAAGATCAAGAAAGTCGCCGACGTCATCACCCAGCTCGGCGTCGGCGAAGCGCTCGCGACGACCTTGCAGGACGGCGGCGTGCCGCTGCCGGTCGAGCGCGTGCTGATCGCGCCGCCGGGCTGCCGCATCGGCGCGGTCACCGACGCGGAGCGCGCGGCGGTCCGCGCACGTTCGCCGGTCGGCGGCAAATACGACACGGCGCTCGATCGCGAATCGGCCTATGAAATGATCCGCGCACGCAACGAACAAGCCGCGCAGGAAACGGCCGAAGCCGAACCCGCGGCGAAGAAACGCGGCACGGCCGCGCAAGCCGAAGACAGCGGCGGCTGGGGCGGCATGATCAAGGATGCCCTGTTCGGCACCAAGCGCCGCCAGGGTGTGATCGAGGCGACGGCCAAGTCGGCCATGCGCTCGGTCGGCAACCAGCTCGGACGCCAGATCCTGCGTGGCGTGCTCGGCTCCATCATGGGCGGTCGCCGCTGACCGCCTCGTCATCGCTCACGAAAGAATCCTTCCCATGAATACCCCGACCATCGTGCCGTTCTGGCAGCGGCTGCGCGAAATTTCCCTCTATCCGTCGCAGACCGGCGCCCTGATCACACTCGTCGTGCTGTCGCTCGCGCGCGTGCTCGGCCTGCTGCCCGGCGTCGGCCGCATCGTGACGCTGCTCGTGACGATCGCGCTGTACAAGTTCGCGTTCGAGATCCTGCGCGCAACCGCGAACGGCAGCATGGAGCCGCCGGAAAACACGCTCGACATGGACGAATCGGTCGGCAGGATGGGCGTGCTGCTGCAGGCCGCCTTCATCGTCATGGCGTTCCTGTCGTTCTTTATCGGCTATCTGCTGTTCGGCGACGCCGGTCTGTTCTTCGGGCTCGCGACGACGCTGCTGCTGCTGCTCGGCTGGCCGGGCGCCTGCATGTCGCTCGCGATCGACCAGAACTTCTGGCATGCGCTGAACCCGGCGACCTGGATGCAGATCATGAGCCGGCTCGGCTGGCCGTATTTCCTCGCCTACGGGCTGATGACGCTGATCTTCCTCAGCGCGGCGAATGCGCAGGCGCTGCTCGAAGGTTTCGTCCCGCTGCTGATCGGCCTGCCGCTGTTCTACTTCATCTCGGGCTACGCACTGCTCGCGACGTTTCACCTGATGGGCTATCTGGTCTGGCAGTACCAGGACGAGCTCGGCTTCACGCCCGACGCCGCGCCGCTGCCGCTGATCAATCGCAACGCGGATCCGGACCAGTTCATCCTCGACGAAGTCGCGCAGATGGTCCGCGACGGCGAGACCGACCTCGCGACCGACGCGCTGCGCGCGCACCTGCGCGAACGCGGCGGCACCGAGGCCGTGCACACGCAGTACCGCAAGCTGCTGCGCCTCAAGGGCGACACGACCGAACTCGTGCGCCACGGCAAGGAATGGCTGCCGATGCTGCTCGCGCAGGATCGCGAGAAAGCGGCGGTCGAGCTGTTCCGGGAACTCGTCGAACTCGATCCGTCCTATGCGGTCACCGACGCCGAGTCGAACACACGGCTGGCCAATCGCGCCGCGGCGCTCGGCCAGACCCAGCTCGCCCTGCGCCTGATCAGCGGCTTCCACAAGCGCCACCCGAAGAGCGCCGACATCCCGCAGATGTATCTGCTCGCGGCGCGCCTGCTCAGCGAACGCATGGGCAAGGATGCGGAAGCCAAGGCGCTGCTGACGCAGATCCGCACGGCCTACCCGAATCACGCGCTGATGCCGGAAGTCGATGCGCTGACGAAACTCATCGACTCGCTCGGCGCGAAGAAGCCGGCGACGACCTGAGAACCAAAACCGGCGGAAGCGCCGGTTTTTGAATGAAATGTGCACCGGCGGAAACGCCGGTTTCTTTGAATGAAAAGCATACCGGCGGAAAACGCCGTTTTTTTCATGGACGAGAACGCCGCCGGAACGGCGGCCTGTTGCCGGGAGGAACGTCGCCGGCGCCAGGCCGGCCCCGGCGCATCAGCCGATCGTGAAACTCTCGCCGCAGCCGCATTCGCCGGTCATGTTCGGGTTCTCGAACACGAACTGCGCGTTGAGACCGGACTTCTGGAAATCGATCGCGGTGCCGTCGACGAACGGCAGGCTCTTTGCGTCGACGACGAGCCTGACGCCGGCGTCCTCGATCCAATGGTCGTCGGCGGCGATGGTGTCGGTGAGGTCGACGACGTAGCTGTAGCCGGAACAGCCGGTGCGCTTCACGCCGAAACGCACGGCCTTCGCGTTCGCGTCGCGGGCCAGGAAATCGATCATGCGCTCGCGCGCGGCGGGGGTCAGGGAAATGGACATGAGGCGGATTCTAGTCGCGTGAGCCGGGACGACCAATAACGCAACGCGCTATGGCCTGCGGCCGCAATGGGGTCGCGCGGCGCGAAACCCAAGGCCGGCGCCGCCTCCGGCACAGTTCCGCTATGATCGGCGGCTTCCCGGCGCCTGCAGCGCCCACGTTCTCGCGGAGTAGAAATCCATGGCGGTTGTCAGCATCAAGGCCGCGCTGGCCGGCACGCATCCGGTCGGCAGCGAAGTCACGGTCCGCGGCTGGGTCCGCACCCGGCGCGACTCCAAGGCCGGCCTGTCGTTCGTGAACCTCGCCGACGGCTCGTGCTTCGATCCGATCCAGATCGTCGCGCCGAACACGCTGCCGAACTACGAATCCGACGTGCTCAAGCTCAGCGCCGGCTGCGGCGTCATCGCGACCGGCACCGTCGTCGAATCGCAGGGCAAGGGCCAGAGCTACGAGCTGCAGGCCAGCGCGATCGAAGTCACCGGCTTCGTCGACGATCCCGAAACCTATCCGATCCAGCCCAAGCCGCATTCGATGGAATTCCTGCGCGAAGTCGCGCACCTTCTGCTCCGTCCCCGCGTCGTCGATGCTCACGGCGACGATCTCGAAGCCGCGCGGCGCGAAGCCAAATTCGAAATTTGCCGGCGTGCAGATCGGCATGA
>CAMLLF010000100.1 GCA_946480705.1 uncultured Lysobacteraceae bacterium
AGCGCCCTGACGAACGGCTGGCTCCCGAGGATTCTGGGTAGAGCCACCTTCGGTACGGACTGATGTTCCGGGCAATTGACTCGCGGTCATTTTCCTCAGTACCGTCTTGCGCTTAGCGAGCACGGTCTGCCCGAAGGGGAGTCTGTACCATTGCCAGATCGAGTCACCAGAGCGGTACTGACCGCCTTCCGCCCTCATTAGTCCAAGTCCTGCCAAGGCCACGTTCTCACCCACCTGGCCAACCGCGGCGAGTTGATTGGCTGGAGGACTCCAGCGCGCCAAGTCGGGGTACACAAAGGCTTCGCACTGCTGACCTGCTGCTACATGCGCAAGCCTAGTTGCCTCGCGCACAATGTAGTCGCGGTCCTGAATAGCCCAATCAGGTGCTGACTTAGCGCACGCGCCGAGAATCGCTCCCGCCATCGTAGCAATCGTGTCGGTGTCGCTATCCAGTTCATTGGCCGCCTGCGCGAGTGCTTTCGCCGGCGTACGTTCCCTGTGTATGTGGGCAAGAACTGAAGCGGCGAGCGCAGTCTTGAAGCCGGCGCCGCGAAACTCCTGGGAGGTGCATCCCAACGCCTCAAGGACGCGCGGATACTCGTCTGGCACCATAGACTTTGCGCACGCATGGACCGCTTCGATGTCCCTGAGCGAAGCATCGCGGGTGGCTCTCAGCGCGTTTGTTAAGCTGTCGCCTGTTTTGCTCTCCCATGCACCGCGCCAGAAGGCTGCCAGTTGAGGATCACTGTCAAGGATCGCAGGGATATCCAGGAAAGCTTCGACGACATCGGCCCACACTTCCGGTACGGCTACGGCACCGGTAGAAATCGTTTCGTGCAACGTCAACGCGTGGAACACCGCACCGCAGAAACCCTGCGGGTGTCCGTGCGTGATAAGGGCGTCTTGCAGTACAGCCAACACCAGTTCAGGGCCGGCGGATTTGCGGGCCCAAACATGGGGTTGCACACGCATCGCGGCGCCGTTGCCACCGCCGTTTATGTAACGTTGTGGTCCCGATGCGAAAAAGTTCGAGTACCAGGTCGTATTGCGCCGAGCAAGATTGGCGGCTGCGGCCTTCGTGCCCAGACCCGCGCCAAGTGCATACGACGGCCAAACGGTCAGCTCAATCTTAGCGAAGGCTTCGGCGTCAAATGCGCCGCCATTTCGGATACACCGGGAGACCGCCAACCGAAGCTGCGTATCGTCCGAGTAGGTGCCAGCCGGCAAGTCAACCTTCGGGCCAGTATGGCCCCCGATCACTCGGTCCCAGGCCACGGGTTGCTCAACAGTGGTGACGCCACTGCGACGCTTCACGTTCGCGGCGCCACGGGCGAGTTCGGTGATCCAGCCCAACGCATCGCCAGCGGCTGCCCACAGGGCCGAGTTGATCACCACGTGCCCGCGAGGAGTGAGTTGTTCAGTCTGAGTCACAGGGCTGCCCTCTCTACTTTAGTTCTTGCATCCCTGAAACTTCGAAGGATTGATGACAACATCGACGTTGCCGAACTTAAACTCGGCCAGCCATCCGCGTGCTTGATCTTGATGTTCGCCATCATGAACATAGATTCGCCGCAGAAACTCGACCGAAACCCGCTGAGGGTACAGGACTTCGGCCTGCTCGCAAGTCGTCAGGTGTGCCGCCCGCCCTCGGCGGGTAACAGTCCAGCCGGCCTTACGCTGAACGACGTCTTCAAACAGCCGCGTGAGACCCAAACTTCCAGACTCGCGGACGCACAGAGGTTCGTAAGCGTTGTTGGTCGTTGCGAAAAATACTCCATCATGCGTCATGATGGCTGGGTCAAATGCCAGTATGCCCCACCAGATATCGGAATCCTTGTGCCAATTTGATGAAAACTCGAAATATCGGCGGTTGATCTCGGAAATCGAAAGGTTGACGTAGTCAAGCCAGTTCTTGCTTTTATCGAACCCACGCAAGGACTCAGGTCGACTCGCCGCATTGACGTGCAACACGTGGTGAAGGTATTTCTCGTCTGGTAGCAGATGCCGAGACAGAAGTTCACCCTTTGCAAGCATGCCAACGATTCCGCGGTTGGTCGTGAAATGGAGAACTTCCGAGATCCTTCTTTGCTGGATGGTGTCGGCGATGTTCATAGGTCAACCTGCGCGAATGTGCCGTGCGCAAAGAATCTGACGAGTTCGGATTCCTCGCCAGGCTTGTAGCCGATGACCACTTGCTTGCGCGCTCTCGCCACCGCGATGGCGAGCAGGCGCCGAAGAACCCACAACTGGTCATCTTGATCCTCTTCGCCGTGAGGCGTTGTCTCGCCGCTCAGGCCAAGAATAAAAACGTAATCAAACTCTAGTCCTTTGGCGGAATGGAAGGTGCAAAGCGCAACGTTCTCAGGACCCTCTGGCCATTCCGGCTCGCGGGTAATATCCGCGAATCCGATTCCTGCAGCTACAAGCCTTCGGCGGATTTCTTCGAACCAGCCACCGCCTCTCGGCTTCAGAAATGCAACCGATTCGCTCGTAAGGTCCACGTGGTCTTGGATAAACCGTAGAGAAGCTGCGAGCTGTTGGCTATAGCGTCCCCTAATGACAATTGGAAGAGGGCCAGTTGATTCGGCCGTCATCAGATTAGGCAGTGCGCCATCCCCGTCTACATTGAGTCCGCTGAGAATGCCGGCAGCAAAACTCGCGATTTGCGCGGTATTGCGGTGATTCGTTATCAGCCTGTGGTAACGCTCTGGGCGAACTTCAAACCCTACCTCAGCCCAAGTGAATCCTCGTGCATAAATTCGTTGAACCGTATCAATCACGAAAGTCACTGTGTGGTCAGGTGCGAGATGGTGGCGAATCGCGCGCAGTTGATTGGCTGAAAAGTCTTGAGTTTCGTCGACGACGACAATTTCGTATCCGAGGGGATCGATATCCTTTGTCATAGAAACCGCTAATAGATTCCAATCGAGGACGTTACGCCGGACGAGATGTTCTTGGTACGGAACAACGACTTCGTCCAGCAGTCGCCGGCGCACTATGCGATCGACGCGAGGCTGTGGGCCTCTTCCGGTACGCTCGGCAGCAACATAGTTATCTAGATCTTGTGGAAGGAAACGCCCCATTGCGTAGTCCGCCTCGCTTGAGGCGTAGTTGGAATCTAGACCGACAAATTGCTGCGAAAACTGCGCTAGGTCTTCAGTTGGCCGGTCGCTGATATCTGGGCGCTGCAGCTTCTCCCAAGACCATTTGGCGAAAGTTGATATCTCAAGGTCTAGGTTCGCGTTCGCGACGATTTGATCTTCCGCGAGAGCGCTAACGTACCCGGCTAGCGTGCGATTAAACGTTAGTACGAGGATTTTCACTGGATCTGTGACGCCCATGCGCTCGTGCCGAGCTAAGTACATATGGGCAAGCGACCGCAGGCGTAACAATGCGGTCGATGTTTTCCCACTTCCGGCCGCACCGCAAATGACCTCAACGCCAAGCCTGTTCTGGCTCATTAGAGGTAGCTGCTCGCCCGTAGCGCGTACAATGGGTAGTTTCTTCATGTGTGCTTGTTCTATTCTGAAGTTTGGCAGGTTTTTATAGAAGCATTTGGCTGTTCAGCACGACTAACTCTAAAATTCTTTCAGCGAATTTCGCTTCTTTTTTGTTGTTTTGCGCACACAGGCATTTAGAAGCTTGCCCTCAGCGCCAACGCGTCCAGCGTTTGCGCGTTGATCGTCCCGGTGACCTTCAGTCCCCGGTCCGCCTGATATTTCTTCAGTGCCGCGATCGTCGCGGGGTTCATGGTCCCGTCCACTTCCCCGGGGTCGTAGTTCTTCAGCAGCAAGGCGGCCTGAACCCGCATGACCAGGATGCGCAGGGCGTCGCGCGTTCGCGTGCCTTGGTTCGCGGAGCTGGCCGGCGGCTCGACCTCGACGCCGGGCATCGTGTACAGCGGTGCGGGTGCAGATGTGGACTTGGAGGGGGCAACGGCCGGCGATGTGGTGGACTTCCGCGTTGGAGCCACGCTGGGCGCCGGTGCGCGCGAAGGAACGGGTGCCGTGGCTGGAGCCGGCGGCGGCGAATACACGGGCGCCCGCGGCGCCACGTAGCCGGATCCGCCGCTGCTTGAATAGTGCGAGGAATGCGACGAGTGCGAGCGGTGGCTCGAATGGCTGCGGTGCCCGCGCGCGAGCAATTGGGAGTCGGCGTTCAACGATTGCGCATGGGTGTACCGATCGAGGTGGTCGTTCCCGTCGAGCGCGGTGGTGGGCGGTACCGTCGCGTTGGCGTGCGACGCGCCAGCGGCGCCCAGGCCAACGACCAGTTGGACAAACTGCTGCAAGCGCAGCTTGAGCGGGGCCTTGGTGCTCATGCGTCGACGACCTCGTGTGCGCTCAGCGGGCGGATGCCGCGCGGCAGCCACCCCGGTTTGACCCATTCGAAGAATCCGGCGCACGCATCCCGTGCGGCGCAGCCGGCGCAGGCGTCCAAGTAGCGCTGCTTCCAATCCGAAATGCTCCGCCGTGCAAAGGGTCGGAGTTCGGCCGGCAGCACGCACAGCGGAAGGTTGTAGAGCGACACCGTCATGCCGCGGTTGGCCAAGTGGTGTACGGCCTGCGTGAGCGGCGCCGCCATGTCCTCCGGATCCACCCACAACGCGCCGTGGTTTGCTAGGGCGAAGCCAATGGGCTCAAGACCCATGAAAGCGACATGTACCGCGGCCGGCACGTGGCGGTAAATGAATTCGGCCAACGCTGGCAGGCGCGCCACCGTCGGTGCCGTGAGCACCACGCGGATCTCGATCGACAGCCCTTGGCTCGCCATCACGAGCAGGCCGCGCATGGTTTCCTCGAACGCCCCGGCGCTCTGGACCACATGGTCGTGTATAGAGGCCACATCGGCGTACAGGGGAACGCCCCAGGTCAGTCGCGGGTGCCTGAGGGCGGCGATCGCCCCGGCCAGTCGGGTCGTGCCGAACAGTCGGCCGTTGGACAGCACGTGGATCGGCGTTTCCGCCAGGCGATCGCGGCACGCGCGCAACACCGCGACCAAGCCGTCGCCCAGCAGGGTGGGCTCGCCGCCGCTGAGGCCCAGTTCCGGCGTGTCCCGGTCCAGCAAGGCGACCACGTCCAGCATGTCCTGCACCCGCCAGTCGTCGTCGATCGGACGCGGCGGCTGGGAACACATCAAGCAGAAACTGTTGCACCGCTCGGTGGCGAACAACGTGTTGGCATTGGCGCCGCGGCGGTACCGCGTGCGGATGCGGCTCCGCTCCGGCAGCAGTTCGATGACGTCGCCGGGTGCCGCTGCAGCGGCATGCGCCAGGCGAACGCGGGGCAGGGCATCGGTTTCGTTCGGGCCGGGCCCGCGGCCGTCGACGTCGGCAACCCGATCGATGCGCCCGTCGTCGTCGGTGCGTTCGCCAGGACCGGTCAGGACGGCGGCCCACGGCAGGTCGGGAACGACCGATCCCGGCAAAGAGGCCAACCAGGCGCAGCGCTCGGGCGGGGTATCGCCGAGCGCAAACGACAAACCGTCCACAACCTTCAGCAGGCGGTGGGCCGGCGTGCCGTCGAAGCTGGCCGGTGCGTCATGCGGCTGCATGGAACACCTCGGGGCGCTCCGGCCGCATTTCGCGCACGCTGCGCCGCTGCACCCAGCTCTGGAACACCCGCATGACGTCCTGGTTCCCCTCGCGGATGTAGCCGAAGAGCAGTTCGAACACACCGGTCTGGCGGGCGCAGAAGGCTGAGGTTGGCCGGTGCCCAAAGACGTCGCCCTGGCGCGCGTACGCGTCGATGGGGTCGGCCCCGCAGTAGGGCTGGAACACGCAGTCGCTGCAGCCCGGCAACGCCTCCGTGAGGCCGGCGCTCAGGATCGCCTGCATCGGCTCGGAGAGCATGAGGTCGCGGTAGGGCTCGTGTACCGATCCGAGACAAAACCGTTCGTCACCCTCAGCGGCGAGCATACGCGCCTCGTCACTGGGGTAGACCTTGCCCGTGTAGTCGTAGAGCAGCACTCCCAGGCCGGCGCCGGCGGGCGAGCGCAGGGCCATGTAGCCGTGCGCGAAGGGCGTCAGGATGCTGGTCAGGAGCAGCGTCGCGTAGGCCTCGGAGATCGCGTGCCCTTCCACGTTGCGGCGGATGAGGTGTGCGAGCGTCCGGCGGTAGAAGGCAAGGAATTCGGCGGTTGAGTAGCCCTGGCGCGCCAGGCCGCGCTTGGCGAAGCCGTAGGGACTCAAAGGCCGCAGGAAGATCGACGTGAAACCCTGCTCGATGTAGTGATCGACGACGGCCTCAGGGTGGGCCAGGCTGGCGCGCGTCAGGGTGGTCAGCGCGTTGACATGCTCGGAGCCCAGGGCTTCCCGTGCGGCGGCCACGCCGGCCATCGTTCGCGCGTAGCTGTCGCGCGTCGGGGTCGGCCGGTTGCGGTTGTGGAGGGCTTCGGGGCCGTCGAGCGACGTCGACAGCTCGAAGCGGTGTTCGCGGAAAAATTCGAGTTGCTCGGCGGTGATGCCGTGCAGCGTCGACGCGAGCACGAAGGCGATGGTCCGCCGCGCCGTCCGATTGCGTTCGGCGATGTCCTCGACGATGCCGCGGATGCGATCGAAGGCGAGTAGGGGCTCGCCGCCCTGGAACTCGACGGTCACCTCACGAGCGGGTGACTCGAACAGCCGGTCGACCGCCGCGCGCGCCGTGGTCTCGTCCATGTCGAACCCGGTACCGCCTTCGGGTTGCCGCGAAACCTGGCAGTAGCTGCAGCTGTGGTGGCAGCGCAGCGAGACGACAAAAATGTGTAACGACGGCTCTTTGAGCACGAAGGCCTTGCGAGTCCGCCAGGCCACCGCGTGGCGATCGAGCGGGATCGGCCCGTCGCCGCGGTGGAGCAGGTCGAGCCCTTCGAGGTCGAGCGCAAGCGTTGCGTTCGGGTCAAGCCGGTGGCTGGCGAATGCCTGAAAATCTGCGTCGCTGAGAAAGACAAACCGGCCGCTGTCGCCGGCAACCAACATTTCATCCGAGTGGGCCGGCAAGCGCCCGAAGCGGAATGGCAGCAGGCGGTACCCGGCATGGGCCGGTGGCTGGAAGGCTTCCGGCGGGCGGAACTTCACGCGTCGGCGTCCGGCTGGCGAAGGGCCGAGCGCAGCGCGGCTTCAACGATCAGAAGGCGAATGGGTCGCGTCTCCGCCTCGATGCGGGCGCGCAAGATGTCGTCCAGAAGTGCGGCGTGGAACTCGCGCTCCAACCGCTCGGGGTCATCAACGAGGCCAATCAGTTGAACTACAGACCAACCGTCGCCCGCCTCAACCGACAGCGAATACCGGCCGGCAAATCGGTGGGCCGTCCGCTGGACGACCGAATGGGTAGCTTCACAATGCTGAATTTCGAAAGAAAGCTCTTTGTTGCTCACGCCAGCCCCCTGTGTAAGCACGAACACGGTAACACGGGCGAAAAAGATATCCAACCGCGCAAATGCGGTGTGGTTTTTCGCGCATCTTACGTCGCACTCATCGAATACCCGGGTAAGAAAGTTAGCTCTGTCGTTTGAGAGCCAAACCTCTCACGCCGGAGAGCGTGGGTGGGTGGACGGGATTTTTAATGTCATCTTGGCCGCAGACAGTTGGGCGTCGTGATCGGCGTAGTTCGCCATCGGTCGCATCCGGAGACTGTAGATGATGGAGCAGCGGTTGTGACTGCCTTGCCGGTTCGCTGAGTGGCTATTTCGAAAGTCTTTCGTAGTACTCAATCAACGATACTGCTCAGTTGGCAAACTCTGGCAACTGCTCAAGCGCCACCATCAGCGCGTCAAGTTCACCGTCAATCGGCAACGAATCGGGTTTCAAAGACTCTTGAATCTCTATGATATGTGCGTCGATCTCCGCTCGCGGGACGCCGCCGCCAGCGTGGACCAGCTCATGGAGTACGCGCTTGAACCACCAACCTTCCAACATCTGTACAGATAGCGCCTGATGGTGCAGCGAGACATAGTAGAGCTCGGACAACCGAGTCTACGTGCTCCTCGCCCAAGACCTCCGCGACAAGCTGGAGCTCATGGCGACCTTCCAACGACTATTTTTCGTCGATCTGCCAAAGGAGATCGGGCGCGAAGCGATATTGAAATGGCAGGCGTCAGCGAGCGTGAACCTCGAACTATTGTCGACAATGGGTTTTCGGCGGTGTGCAGCAACTGGGATTTCAGCCGAGGCGGAGTGTTTCCTTGCCTGGCACCTCAGGGGTGTGGGATTCGCAGTCCACGAATGCGAATGTGACACCAGGGACAACCCAGCACACGCGGATAGCCGTCAATGATCGGAGCGCACGCAGCAACTTCGGGGGCCAGCCAGATGGGGCCGCAGGAGCAGCATATTCCCTTTGCGGTCTCGCGGAGCGGTACTTCGCCACGTTCACGAAGCTGAGTGTCGCGGATGCTCTGTAGGTAGCTGCGAAGCGCGGCTTCGTCCAGGTTGGCGCAAGTGAGGAGATCTGTACTATCGAGGCTGCGCACCACCGCGAGTTCAACTTCTGCCTCATTCGCCAATTTCTCGAGTGTCGATCGAATTTCAGCGACGCCAACCAATTCGAGTATTGCCGGCTTTGCATTCGCGAGAGCCCGCCGTATGGCGGGCGTGACCGTTCCTCGCGGCGCGGTGATTCGCAACGTATTGTCAATACGCAGGAATCGCACGCCTCTCAAGCAAAGCTCACGAATGAGGTTTTCCGTTGTCGCGCTCACAACTCGAATACCTCCGTGTCAGAGCTGTCGTTCGACAGATGAGCCGGCGCCGAAGGGAGCGCCGTATCGTCGAAGGGAGCGAAGGGAGCAGTTTCTTGGGACGTGCTCTGTTCGCGCTCTTCGGTGACGAGTTTGCTCCCTTCGGCGTCGCTTAGGCTCCAGACCCAACAACCCTGCATGCCGAGTTTTTTCGTCTTTACCCTGGCGCGATCCTTTGCGCGCTTGAGCTGGTCTCTGGAGTAGCCTGCAACTCGTCCTTCCTCGAATACTTCCGCTGCTGTCTTTGGTCCATTGGCGAGCACTTCGCGCAGAAAGGCCACTACTCCGCGCGCGCGCTCGGGCTTTATCGAGCTGGATTCGGCGAGTAGCTCGCGTACATTTCCGTGAATCGCGTCGCCCCAGCAAATTCGGCTTGCTGTGATTCCCGGATTGTTCGGCAGCTCGATTTGCTCAAATACGTATGGGAATCCGCCATCGTCCGGTCCGATATTTGACTTCGCGCGAGCCAGCATCATTTGCTTTGATTCGTCGTCGCTCGTGTTCATTCGCACGGTGCAAAGTACGACACGCGCAATCGCACCGAATGCAATCGAGCCAGAAACTCTCTCCAGTGGGTCACGGCCCTGGGTTCCCTTGCTGAAATGCGCTATGCCGAGCACGGCACAATCCAGTCTCTCCGCCAACTCGATCAACGGGGCGAGATCTTTGCGTACTTCGGCATTCTTGTGCGAATCGCCAGAGATTGCAGACACGGGCGGGTCGATGATGATCAAG
>CAMLLF010000101.1 GCA_946480705.1 uncultured Lysobacteraceae bacterium
AACATTTTCACCGACGACGCGACGATCAATGCGAATGCGCCGGCGAAATACCAGGGCCTCGACCGCTACGACGCGCGCAAGGTCGTGCTCGCCGATCTCGAAGCCGCGGGACTCCTGGTCGAGGAAAAAAAGCACAAGCTGCAGGTGCCGCGCGGCGACCGCACGGGACAGGTCATTGAGCCCTACCTGACCTGGCAATGGTTCGTGAAGATGGACGGCCTCGCCGCGCGCGGTCTCGATCTCGTCGAAACCGGCAAGGTGCGCTTCGTGCCGGAGAACTGGATCAACACGTACCGCCACTGGCTCGGCAACATCCAGGACTGGTGCATCAGCCGTCAGCTCTGGTGGGGCCATCGCATTCCGGCGTGGTACGACGACGCGGGCAATGTATACGTTGCGCGCGACGACGCCGATGCGCTCGCCCAGGCGACCGCGAAGCACGGCGGCATCGCGCCCGCGCTGCGGCGCGAGGACGACGTGCTCGAAACCTGGTTCTCGTCGGCGCTCTGGGCGCATTCGACGCTGGGCTGGCCGAACGAGACGGCGATGGCGGAACGCGGTTTCGCGCGCTACCTGCCGACGTCGGTGCTCGTGACCGGCTTCGACATCATCTTCTTCTGGGTCGCGCGCATGATCATGATGACCGACCACTTCACCGGCGAAGTGCCGTTCAAGGACGTCTACATCACCGGCCTCGTGCGCGACAAAGACGGCCAGAAGATGTCGAAGTCGAAGGGCAACATCCTCGATCCGATCGACCTCATCGACGGCATCGAGCTCGAAGCGCTCGTGGCCAAGCGCACCGGCGGGCTGATGCAGCCGCAGATGGCGGCGAAGATCGAAAAGGCCACGCGCAAGGACTACCCGCAGGGCATCGCCGCGTTCGGCGCCGACGCGCTGCGCTTCACGTTCGCCTCGCTCGCGAGCCACGGCCGCGACATCAAGTTCGACCTCGACCGCTGCGGCGGCTACAAGAATTTCTGCAACAAGCTCTGGAACGCCGCGCGGTTCGTGCTGATGAACTGCGAAGGCCAGGACTGCGGGCTGAAGGAGCACACGAAGGCCGAATGCGAGCCGGGCCAGGCGCTGCACGGCTACCTCGCCGACGTCGTGCAGCTCCGTCGGGTCCCACCGCTGGATCCTGACGCCCCTGCATCACTGCCTGACCGAAGTCGAGGCGCAGTTCGCGGCCTATCGCTTCGATCTGGTGTCGCAGGCGCTGTACGAATTCACCTGGAACGAGTTCTGCGACTGGTTCCTCGAACTCGCCAAGCCCGCACTAACCGGCAGCGATGCCGCAGCTGCCGCGTCGACGCGGCACACCCTGCTCCACACGCTCGAGCTGCTGCTGCGCGCGCTGCATCCGCTGGTGCCGTTCATCACCGAGGAAATCTGGCAGAACGTCGCACCGCGACTCGGCATCGCGACACCGAGCGTGTCGCTGCAGGCGTATCCGCGCGCTGCCGACGTCGCCGCCGATGCGAATGCCGCCGGCGAGATCGAATGGTTCAAGGCCGTGATCTCGCAGCTGCGCCGCATTCGCAGCGAAATGAATCTTGCTCCGGGCAAGGCGATTCCGCTGCGTTTGGCCGGCGGCACTGCGCAGGATCGCGCGCGCGCGGAGAAGTTCGGCGCGCAGATCGCGTTTCTCGCAAAGGTGGAAAGCCAGCGCTGGCTCGAGGCGGGCGAAGCGGAGCCGGCGGCGTCGGCCGCCATCGTCGGCGACCTGAAGCTGCTGATTCCGCTCGAAGGGCTGATCGATCTCGGCGCCGAGAAGACACGTCTCGCGAAGGAGATCGCGCGGCTCGAAGGCGAGATCGCCAAGTGCAACGGCAAGCTCGGCACCGCGACATTCGTCGCGAATGCGCCGGCGGCCGTCGTCGAGCAGGAGCGGCAGCGTCTGGCGGAATTCAGCAGCACGGTGGCGAGCCTGCGGGAACAGCTGCAGAAGCTCGGCGGCTGACACGCGGCGTCGGCGTCGGCCGGGAAACGTTGGCGCAATAAACGAAGGGCATTGCGCCTCGAACCGCCAGGTTCCAGCGGAAACCCGTCCGCACCCAACCCTCCCCTTGACGGGGAGGGCTTTTATCCAGGCATTCAGACGCGTTTCGTCTTACTCGAAGTCGTCCGCAAAAATCACATCGACGACCGCGGGGCAGTTCAGGTTGTCGATGACGCAGCGCGCCCATTCCGGGTGGTCGATGAACGGATTGCGGTTGCCCTGGAAGGTCTGGACCATCGCGTTGCGGTTGCGCTCGTAGTCGTCCGGCGGGTCCTGGTCGTTCCAGTCGAGCAGCACGGTCTTCAGACCCATGTAGGCGACGCAGCCGCCGCAGGTCGTCGCGTCCTTGCCGACGATGAGCGTGCGGTTGTCGGTGATTTCCAGGTGCGGTTCCGGCGCGCCGCTGACGTTGTTGCCGCCCTGGTAGCGCACGACCATGTAGAGCACCGCGCGCGCCATGTCGCCCTTGCGGAAGTCCCAGACCTGGAACGTGTTCGAGTTGAAATAGTTGCTGCTCGTGCCGCCGGTGCCGCCGACGCCGTGGTTCGCCGTCGTCGGACGCGCGGTGCAGCCCGGGCAGAGGCCGTAGGGGCTGTTGCCGCGATCGGAGTTGTAGCCCACGTGCGATGCATAGAGCATGTGGCCGTCGGTATGCGGCGGGTTCGGACGGCCGCTCGAATCGGTCGGGTTCGGGAAGCCCAGCGACTTCGGCCAGGTGTGTTCGCGGTTGTAGTTCGCCGCGCCGCTGGTCTGCTTCGGATACGACTCGTTCTTGTAGACGTCCCAGACCTTGGTGTTGTCGGTCGGATCTTCGTCCGCCTTGTTCATCACGGTATAGGTGTCGCCGTAGTGGATCGAGGTGTGGTCCTTGATGCGGTTGTGCAGCCAGGTCTTGAGCGCGGGGCCGCTGGAGGTGTCGACGCCGGCATAGTAGTCGTCGAGCGACGCGGCGGTTTCGAAAACGACGACGACGTTCGCGGCCAGGTCCTGCACGGTGCCGTCCTGGTCGTGCACCTTGTTTGCCACAATGGTCAAGGTGCACTGTTCCAGAAGTCCCATATCGACGTCGGGATTGAGCTGGAACGCGGTCGGACCGCCGCTGGCCTGGGCCGTGTGCCCGCCGGTGTTCGCGCAGCTCAGCGTGAACCAGCCGCTGTCGACGGTGACCGGCTCGGAGAACGTCACGGAGAGATTGGCTGCGCCCGGGAAGCCGTGCGCGTTGTTGGCCGGCGTCGTCGTCGCCACGCCCGGCGGCAGGTCGCCGGCGGTGCTGAAACTCGCGCTGTAGTCGGCGGCCATTTCGTCGAGCGTGCCGTCCTGGTCGGTGACCTGGTCGGCGATCACCGTCAGCGTGCAGGTTTCGCCGCTCGCGAAATCCACATCGGGGTTCAACGTGCGCGTGTTGCCGGTGCCCGTGGACACGGCCGAGTGCGTGCCGCTGGTCGTGCACGACAGCGTGAACCACGCGCTGGTCGTCGTGACCGGCTCGCTGAAGGTCACGGTGACGTTGACATTGTTGGCCTGGCCGGTCGCATTGTTGGCCGGCGTCGTCGAATTGACGGTCGGCGCGACGTCGACCGGCGGGCCGAAGCTCTGGTTGTTGTTGCAGGCGCCGAAGGTGTTCGCCGCGCTGCCCTGCCAGGCGAACTGGCCGTAGTCGCTGCCGGTGCCGCTGAGCTGCAGCGACGTTCCCGGCGCCGTGGAATTGGTTTCGGCGACGCCGATGTCGACGCTGGTCATTCCCTGCGCCGGGCCCGCGCCCGCGGTCGTCGTGCCTTCGTAGCTGAGGAACTGCACGACGGTGCCGGCATCGTCGACGAGTGCGACCGCGTCGCGCTCGCCGTTCTGCACGCCGTTGGTCGGATAGCTCAGCACCTTGATCTGCTTGCTGCCGCAGGTGGTCGACGCGGCAGTCGACAGCAGATCGTCGTCGTAGACCGTCGCGTTGCCCTGGGTGTTGCCGTTGTAGAGCACGACACGCCAGTTGCTGACGTCGACGCCGATCGGCGCGACGACTTCGACGGACTCGCCGACGTCACCGGCACCGGTGCTGTCGTCGTAGTGGATTTCGTTGATGAAAACCGCGGTGTCGGCAACGGCCGACGTAGCGAAGCCCGACAGCAGCGCGAACGCCGCGCCGCCGATGGCCCGGAAGCGAAACGACATCGGATGAATCCCCTGGTCTGAAGACGGAGCCGCGCATCCGGCGCGAACCCGACAAAGAACGACCGGAGGTATCCGGTCCGTGATATGAGCCGTTGAGCCCGCTTGCGCCTCCGCCGTGGAGGTCGCGGCCGGTTCGCGTGTCCGCAGCAAACCGGGCCGTTTCCGGACACCATGGCCCGGACATCGCGGGAATATAACGGCAGAGCATTACAACTGCACGGCACCGTGCAGCAAGCCCCGTACGGCGGATACGGCCGCTGCGCTGACGGGTGCGGCACTGGTTCGCGGAGCGGCGCGCAGCATGATGTCGATTCGACGGCGCCCGGCGACGGTGCCGACCTTGATTCGAGTGACGCGAGGACGGGAATCGAGGACACCGGAATCGAGGACACCCACCGAAGGAATAAGGAATCGAGGACACCCAAGGAATCAAGGACACCCAACAGGAATCGAGGAAGGAATCGAGGACACCCACGATTCACTGCGCGAGGACACCCATGGGGAATCGAGGACACCCACGATTCCTTGCGGACTCGAGGACACCCACGATTCACCGGCGCTCCTCCTTCGATGCGACGACTCCAGGACACCCATGAACGCACCACTGAAGCTGTACTCGTTCGCACCATTCGACCGCGCCGCCCGCGTGCGCTGGATCGCGCACGAACTCGGCCTGCCCGTCGAGGAAGTCGGGCTGAACTACATCGCCGGCGAACATCGCGAAGCGGCGTACCGTGCGAAGAACCCGTTCTGCCGCGTGCCGCTGGTCGAGACCGACCAGGGCGCCATGGTGCAGTCGGTCGCGATCTGCCAGTACCTCGCCGAGCAGCATCCCGAAAGCGGCCTGGTGCCGCCGCTGGATTCGCCGCTGCGCGCGAGTTGGCTCAGCTGGCTGTTTGTCGGCGCGTCGGACCTCGACGCCGCCGGATTTCAGGTGCTGAACTACACCGTGCTGCGCCCGGATCCCGAGAAGCGCGCCACGGCGATCAGGGTCGCCGAACCGCTGCTGCAGGTGATCGAGGCGCATATGGCCGATCGCGACTATGTCGTCGGCGATCACTTCACGCTGCCTGACATCGTGCTCGGGCATGAACTGGTGCTGCTGAGCTTCTGCCGCGCGCTCGACGGATGGCCCCACCTGATCCGCTATCGCGACCGGCTGTCGCAGCGACCCGCGGCGCAGGCAAGCGGGCTCTTCGGCGTCCTGAAGCACGAGCCGCCGGCCGTGAAGGCGAGCGCCGGATAGTCGCGCGGAATCCGACGCCCGCACCGGAGGATTCCGACGCCGCGCCGCGCAAGATGCGGATGGCCGGCGCGGGGCCGCGCGCGCAGACTGTGCCCCGTCGCAACGAGGAATCCGCCGCCATGTCACTGGGCACGAACGACCCGATCGCGCGGGCGCACGAACTCATCAGCAACACCGAGGAGGCGCCGAGCCTGCAGGAACTCGCGCAGGAAGTGGGCCTCTCCGCCGGCCACCTGCAGCGGCGTTTTCGCGCACGCTACGGCATGAGCCCGGCCGAACTCGCCGCGAGCCGGCGCCTGGCGCGGCTCAAGACCGCGCTGCGGGAAAGCCCCTCGGTGACCGATGCGGTCTATGCCGCCGGCTTCGGTTCCGGCAGCCGCGTCTACGAGAAGAGCGACACGCTGCTCGGCATGACTCCGGCCGACTACCGCCGCGGCGGCGCGGGTGCGACGCTGCGCTATACGACGCTGGCGACGCCGCTCGGCGAGCTGCTGGTCGCGGCGACGGAACGCGGCATCTGCGCGATCCTGATCGGCGCGAGCGAGGACGAACTGCTGACCGAACTCGCCCACGAGTTCCCGGCCGCACAGCGCGAGCGCGTCGACGCCGGCCGCGACGAGTGGCTCGCGCGCGTCATCGCCGAAGTGCACGCGAATCTCGGCTGGAGCGACGCGACGGATGCGACCGACACGCCGCTGCCGCCGTTCGATCTGCGCGCAACCGCATTCCAGTGGCGCGTCTGGCAGGCGCTCACGCGCATTCCGCGCGGCGAGACACGCAGCTACAGCGCGATCGCCGAAGCAATCGGTTCGCCGCGCGCGGTGCGCGCCGTCGCACGCGCCTGCGCGACGAACCGGCTCGCGATCATGGTTCCGTGTCACCGCGTCGTACGCGAGGACGGCACGCTCGGTGGTTATCGCTGGGGCCTGTCGCGCAAGCAGCGGCTGCTCGCGCGCGAAGCGGAAGTGGCACCGCGTGCGATATGAGCAGTGGTGCTGTAGCGGTATCCGCAGCGCGTCATAGCATGCGATGGCTGGGGACGGGGGGCCGTATTCCCGCGAAGCCATGACCGACACGATCGCCGAAGTCCGCGCCGACGCGCCGCGCTTTTCGCCGCGCCTGCTGATACCGCTGGCCCTGGTATCGCTGTACCTGATCTGGGGCTCGACCTATCTCGCGATCCGCATCGGGCTCGAGAGCTATGCGCCGTTCACGATGGCGGCACTGCGCTTCCTCATCACGGGCGCGGCGCTCTACGCCTTCCTGCGCTGGCGCGGTGCGCCGAATCCGAGCCGGCTGCAGTGGCGCAACTGCGCGATCACCGGAACGCTGCTGCTCGGTTTCGGCAACGGTCTCGTCTGCTGGGCGCAGCAGAGCGTATCGTCGGGGCTCGCCGCGGTCGCGGTTGCGAGCATGCCGCTGTTCGCGGCCGTGTTCGGCGCATTTTTCGGCCAGTGGCCGCGCAAGCTCGAACTCATCGGCCTGCTCGTCGGTTTCGCCGGCGTGATCCTGTTGAACCTCGGCGGCGATCTCGCCGGCTCCCGCCTCGGCGCGATCGCGCTGCTCGCCGCGGCCGCGAGCTGGGCGTTCGGCTCGCTGTGGTCCAAGCGCCAGGACATGCCCGAGCCGATGATGAACACCGCGGCGCAGATGCTGACCGGCGGCGTGGCGCTGACCATTCTTGCTCTGCTCAACGGCAATGGCCTGCCCGAAGCACCGACCCTGCGCGCGACGCTCGCGCTCGCCTATCTCGCCGTGTTCGGCTCGATCATCGGCTTCAGCGCCTACCTGTATCTGCTGCGCACCGTGCGGCCTGCGCTCGCGACGAGCTATGCCTACGTGAATCCGCCGGTCGCGGTGCTGGTCGGCGCACTGCTCGCGAACGAGCGCGTACACGCGCTCGACATCGTCGGCATGGCCGTGATCCTCGGCGGCGTGGCCATCATCACGCTGGCGCGCGACACGAAGAACTGACGCGACGAAGCCGGAACGTCGCCGGCCTTGCGCAGCTGCATTCGTCGCCGCGAGGCCGTCAGCGCCGCGTCAGTACCGCGCGCAGTTCGAACACCGTGTTGAAGTAATGGCTCTTCGCGTACGCCTGCTGCGGCGGCGGCAGTTGTTCCATGCCGGGCGCGAGCGTGCCGTCGAAGGCCAGGTCGAAATCGCAGCGGATCGGATAGTGCGCGACGTTGAGGCGCCGCCGCGCTTCGGCGTTGAAGTAGAAATACGACTGCTCGGCGATCGGCGGCCACTTGTGCGTCGGATCCTGGATCGCGCCGACGCTGGTCCAGTACGGCGTGATGATCAGCGCCTTCGCGCCGGGCTTCATGACGCGGTAGAGCTCGTCCATGAAGGCCATGCGCTCGGCGCCGTCGAGGTGCTCGAGAAAATGCGACGAATGGACCTCGTCGACGCTGGCATCGTCGAACGGCCACGGCATCTGCGTGAGGTCGTGCACGACATCGGCGCCGCAGTCCGGCGATGAATCCACACCGATGAATCCTTCGCGCTTGCGGTTGCCACATCCCAGATCGAGCTTCATTGCAGCCTTGCGGTTCGATTGTGCGGACCGGAAATGATAACGCCCGCCGCGGAGAAGTCCGCGACGGGCGTTGCAGGTCAGCAAGAAATTGAGGCTTACAGCTCGCGCAGTGCCGTCGTGATCGGCAGACGCGCGGCACGCACGGCCGGCAGCAGGCCGCCGAGAAAGCCGATGACGACCGCGATCACGAGGCCGACGCCGACGAGTCCGGGCGTGACCTTGAAGCTGAAGACGACCTGCGTGAAGTTCGCGCCGAGCGTCGACAGCGAGACGTTGTTGAACAGCAGGTACGCGATCGTCGCACCGACGAGCCCGCCGAGCGCCGACAGCACGAGCGCTTCTGCCATGACCGATACGAGCACCGGCATCCCGCCGAAGCCGATCGCACGCAAGGTCGCGATTTCGCGCGAGCGCGCCGCCACGGCCGCATACATCGTGTTCAGCGCCGCGAAGATCGCGCCGAGCCCCATGACGATGACGAGGAACACGCCGAGCGTCTGGATCATCGCGCGGAACTGCTTGGTCTGCGCGCTGAGGTACTGGCGCTGCGTGGTCACGTCGCTGGCCAGCCGCGGATCGGCCGCGAGCGACGCCTTTAGCTTGTCCATCGCGCCGTCGCCGTCGAGCTGCGCGAGCACCGAACTGATGCTGCCGCCGCGACGGAACGTCGTCTGCGCCGTGCCGAGGTCGACCCACACTTCGCTTTCGCTCGCGTCGCCGGATTCGAACATGCCGACGACGGTCCAGTCGGACCCGCGCATGCGCACGACCTTGCCGATCTCCGCACCTTCGAACGCGGTGATGACCCCGCGTCCGACGATCATTTCACGCAGGCCCGTCTGGAACATGCGGCCTTCGGTGATGCGCACGTTCGGGCGCAGCGTGAACGAGGTGGGCTCGACGCCGCGCAACGTCACATTGACGCCGGTGGCGCGCTTGCCCGGTGCCGGCGGCGGCTCGCCTTTCTTGGGCAGCTCGGAGATGACGACGAGTTCGGAGGCCGCTTCGATCTTGCCGTCGGCGCCGCGACGGATGCCCGGCGCCTGCGTGATCAAGGTGGCGACTTCGCGCGTGAGCACCGAGTTGAGTTCGGAATCGCTCGATCCGCCGCGCAGGATCAGCGCGACGTCGTCGCGGCCGCGGTCGGCCAGCGTGCTCGCGAAACCCTGCGCCATCGCGAACAGCGCGGTGAACACGGCGACGACACCGGCAAGGCCGACGACGATGACGAGCGACGGTCCCCAGCGTTCGGGAATGCTCTTGAGGTTGATGCCGGTAATGGCAGTGATCTGGCTCAGCATGTCGGCACTCCGTTAGCGGCCCGCGAGGGCATCGACGATTTTCAGGCGCTGCGCGCGCAATGCCGGCAGCAGGCCCACGGCCACGCTCATCAGCGCGATGGCGATCAGGGCCGTCGCCAGACCGAGCCGTCGACGCT
>CAMLLF010000102.1 GCA_946480705.1 uncultured Lysobacteraceae bacterium
CCGGAGCGCCCCGGCCGTCCGCGGCTGGGAGCACCGGCTCGCGGCCCTCGGCCAGTCTCGCGACGAGTTCGCCGCGCTTCGTACCCGGCGGCACGCTGACCTACCAGGTGTCGTTCAAGGCCGACGACTGGAGCGGCGACGTGCAGGCGTACCGCCTGAACCAGAACGGCACGCTCGGTTCGCGCGTCTGGAGCGCCGCCGACCAACTGCCGGCAGCGGCGAGCCGCAAGATCTTCACGTCGGTGATCAACGGCACGAGCACGCGAGGCGCGGCGTTCGAGGCACAGACCTACAATGCCGCGAGCGCCGCGGCGGAGCTCCGCGGCGATCTGCCGGCCGAATTCACCATCGACGGACTCGTGGGCTATCTGCGCGGCGACCAGAGCAACGAAACGCCGAACGGTCCCTATCGCCGGCGCGAATCGCTGATCGGCGACATCGTCAACTCGACGCCGGCCGTCGTATCGCGGCGCAGCTTCGGCTACGCGGTACTGCCCGAATCGGTGTCCGGCAGGCCGACCGGCGCGTCGGCGTATCGCGCCTTCGTCGATCAGAAGAGCACGCGGCCCGTGCTGTTCGTCGGCGCCAACGACGGCATGATGCACGGCATCTCCGGCCACGAAGCCGGCGGCGTCGAACTGTTCGGCTACATACCGGCGGCCGTCACGCGCAAGCTGCACCAGCTCGCGAAACCGTCATACGCACACCAGTACTACGCGGATGCCTCGCCGCTCGTCGGCGACGCGTATCTGGGCGGCAGCTGGAAAGAAGTGCTGCTGAGCTCCGTCGGCATCGGCGGGCGCGGCGTCTACGCGCTCGACGTGACCGGCCTCGGCAACACCGGCGCGTTCGGCGCCGACAACGTGCTCTGGGAATTCAACGACCGCATCGATGCCGACATGGGCCAGCTCGCCGAGCGGCCGCAGATCGCCCTGCTCGCCGACGGCAACTGGGCCGCGGTGTTCGGCAACGGCTACAACGGCGGCAGCCAGCGCGCGATGCTCTACGTGCGCGACCTCGCCAGCGGCAACGCGATCGCGAAGATCGACACCGGCGTCGGTTCGGTCGACGACCCCAATGGCATGTCCGGGGTCGCCGCGATCGACACCGACGGCGACCGCGTCGCCGACACGGTCTACGCCGGCGACTACCAGGGCAACCTGTGGAAATTTGCATTCGTCTCGGGCAGCTGGCGCAATGCGCTCGGCACGCAGCCGCTGTTCCGTGCGATCGACCGGCACGGCCATCGCCAGCCGATCACCGGCGGCATCGACGTCGTCGCGAACCCGATCGGCGGCACCGTCGTGCTGTTCGGCACAGGCCGCTATCTGAGCACGGACGATGCGAATCCGGCGCGCCTGGAAGCCGACGGCAAGCCGCTCGTCAATTCGATCTACGGCATCTGGGACCAGGGTGCGCAGGCCACGCCTATCCTGCCGACCGCCGCGACGCGCGCGAGCCTGCTGCGCGAGCAGCGCATCACCGGCTATACGAACGGCTATCGCACGTCGACGCAGGACGCAGTCGGCTACCGGTCGAGCTTCAATCCCGACGGCCGGCTCGGCTGGTATCTCGATCTCGAATTCGTCAGCGGCGGCCGCGACCAGTTGCGCAGCGAACGCGTGCTCGCCGCGCCGGCCGTGATCCTCGGCACCGTGCTGTTCAACACCTTCCGTCCCCAGGGCGACGTCTGCCAGCCCGGCGGCCTCAATGCGCTGATGGAACTCGATGCGCTGAGCGGCGGCGCGAGCTTCACCGAGATTCCGCCGGCCAACGGCAGCGGCGGCGGCGCGCCGCCGCTCGCCGGCGGCACCGACATCGGCTCGGGGGCTCCCCAGGGCGAACCCAATCCCGTCGTGTCGATACAGCCGCCGCCCGCGCTGCCGTCGATTCCGTGCGATCCCAACGATCCGGCCTGCACGTTCACCCCGCCTGCAGTCAGCACGACGCGCTGCATGTGGACCTATCCGAACACCGCGAACAAGGCGATCCAGGCGCCGATCCCGTGCGGCCGGGTCTCCTGGCGCCAAGTGCACTGACGATTGAACCTCAGGCCAACGAGACGCCCATGAAACAGAAAGGCTTCACCCTGATCGAACTCGTCATCGCCGTCGCGATCGTCGCGATCCTGGCGCTGGTCGCGTTTCCGTCCTACCAGCAGCACGTGCGCGCGAGCCGGCGCGCACAGGCCAAGGCCGACCTCATGGAAATCGCGCAGCTGCTCGAACGCCAGTTCACGGTCGACCGCGATTACCGGACGTTCACGCTCGCCGCGCCGATGGATCAGTCGCCGAGAACCGGTGCCACGGTCCACTACCGGATCGCATTCACCGCGCGCACGCAGACCGGCTTCACGCTGCAGGCCGTGCCGCAGGGCGGACAGCAACGCGACCCCTGCGGCAGCCTGACCGTCGCGCAGACCGGCGCGCGGACGCCGACCACCGCTCCGCGCGCCGGCGTGCACGACGCGGCGTCGCGGCGCGCTAGGAGAAAACGCCGGTGGCGATTCCCCGTTCCGCCGGCGACGCCGCGCGCCGCGGAGCGGCGCACACGGCGATGCCGCAGCCACACACGCCGTCGGCACCGCAGCGCGCAAGTCTGCGCCTGCGCGAACTCAGCCTCGCCGCGCACGATGACGCACTCGCGATGCTCGGTGCCGACGCCGCCGGGCTCGACGCCGGCGAGGCGCAACGCCGGCTCGACGCCGCCGGCCCGAACCGGCTGGGCCGCGGCGCGCCTCGCGCCTGGTATCTGCAGCTGGCCGCCTGCTATCCGAGCCCGTTCAACCTGCTGCTGAGCGCACTCGCGCTGGTCGCGGCCGTACTCGACGATCTCGGCGCCGTCGCGCTCGTGCTGACGCTGACGATCAGTCTCGGCACGATCATGCGGTTCATCCAGGAAACACGTTCCGCGCGCGCGCTGCGCGAATGCGAAGCCATGGCGCCCGCCACGGCGATCGTTTTGCGTCGCACGGATCGCAGCGCATCGGCCGCAGGCTGGCGCCGCACCGACAGCATCGAGGTTCCCGTCGATGCCCTCGTGCGCGGCGACCTCGTGCATCTGCGCGCCGGCGATCTCGTGCCGGCCGACGTCCGCGTGCTGTCGGCGCGCGCACTGCGATTGAGTCAGGCATCGCTGACCGGCGAAGCGGAATCCGTCGCGAAGCATGAGTCCGCAACGCACTGGAACTCGCCGGACGGCGCTGCGGAAATCGCAGGCGGCAGCATTCCGGACCTGCCGAACATCTGCTGCCTCGGCACGAGCGTCGTCAGCGGCAGCGCACTGGCGGTCGTCGCGGCGACCGGCGACGACACCTACCTCGGCGCGCTCGCGGCCAGCGGGCGCCGCGCGTCGACGGCCACGAGTTTCGATCGCGGCGTGCGCGCGGTCAGCTGGATGCTGATCCGCTTCACGCTCGTCCTGGTTCCCGTCGTGCTGCTGCTCAACGGCCTGATCAAGGGCAGTTGGGCCGAAGCATTCACGTTCGCGCTCGCCGTCGGCGTCGGACTGACGCCGGAGATGCTGCCCGTCGTCGTGACCGGCGCGCTCGCGCGCGGCGCATCGCGGCTGGCCGCGCATCGCGTCATCACGAAACGCCTCAACGCGATCCAGGACATCGGCGCGATGGACGTGCTCTGCGTCGACAAGACCGGCACGCTGACGCAGGACGAGATCCTGCTGCGGCAGAGTCTCGATGCGACCGGCCGCGACGATGCGCGCGTGCTCGAACTCGCGCGTCTGCACGGCGCGTTCCGCAGCGGCGACGATCCGCTCGACCGGGCGCTGCTTCGCGGCGGCATGCCGGCCGCGGAATCGTTCGCCTGCATCGCCGAGATTCCGTTCGATTTCGACCGGCGCCGCGTCTCCGTCGTCGTCCGCGAAACGCACGATGCGCGCGGCGTTTCGCTGCTGATCGCCAAGGGTGCCGCCGACGAAATCCTCGCGGTCTGCACGAGCCGCGAACGCGACGTCCTGCGCATCGCGCTGACGCCCGAGTCGCGCGCCGCCGCACAGCGCCTGCGTCGCGATCTCGAAGCCGACGGCGCGCGGGTGATCGCGGTCGCGACACGCGAGTTCGCCGACGGGTCTCGCGGCAGCTATGGCGTCGCCGACGAATGCGGTCTCGTGCTGCGCGGCTTTCTTGCGTTCGAGAATCCGGTACGCGGCGATGCCGCCGAAGCGATAACCCTCCTGCAGCGCAGCGGCATCGCGATCAAGATCGTCACCGGCGACGGCGAACGTCCGGCGCGCGGCGTCGCCGACCGCGTCGGGCTTACCGTCGACGCCGTGCTGGCCGGTTCGCGCATCGACAGGCTCGACGATGCCGAACTCGCCGAAGCGGCGGCGCGCGCCAGCGTGTTCGTGAAAACCACGCCGGCGCAGAAGGCGCGCGTCGTGCGCGCGCTGCGGACGCGAGGGCACACGGTCGGATTCCTCGGCGACGGCGTCAACGACGCAAGCGCGCTGCGCGACGCCGATGTCGGCATTTCGGTCGACACGGCATCGCCGGTCGCACGCGAAGCCGCCGATTTCATCCTGCTCGATCCGAGCCTGCTCGTCGTCGCGCGGGCCGTCGCCGAAGGACGGCGCATGTTCGGCAACATCATGAAGTACATCAAGATGACGACGAGCGCGAACTTCGGCAACGTGCTCTCGGTGCTTGTCGCCAGCGCCTTCCTGCCGTTCCTGCCGATGCAGCCGATCCAGCTTCTCGTGCAGAACCTGCTGTACGACCTGTCGCAGCTGCTGATTCCCTGGGACCGCGTCGACGACGATTTCTGCGCCGGGCCGCAGCGCTGGGATCCGGCGTCGATTCCGCGCTTCACGCTATGGATGGGCCCGGTGAGTTCGGCCTTCGATCTCTTGACCTATGCGCTCATGTGGCACACGTTCGACGCGCGCGCGCCGTCGGCGCAGGCGCTGTTCCAGACCGGCTGGTTCGTCGAAAGCCTGCTGTCGCAGACGTTGATCGTGCACATGATCCGCACGCGCCATCTGCCGCTCGTGCAGAGCGTCGCGTCGTGGCCGCTCGTCGCGGCGACGGCAGTCATCGCGTGCATCGGCCTCGCCCTGCCGTTCACCGGCTTCGGCGCCGCGATCGGCCTCGTGCAGCTGCCGGCAGCGTACTTCGCGTGGCTCGCGCTGATCCTGTTCGAATACTGCGTCGCCGTGCAGATCGGCAAGACGCTGTACCAGCGCCGCTACGGTGCGTGGCTCTGACGCGAAACGACGTCGCGCCGCCGCACGGACCGCAACGAAAAAACCCCGCGTGAACTCACGCGGGGTTTTCGTCGAATCAGCGTGCGGACGGCAGCGTCCGCCGTGCCGTCATGCCGCCGGTGCGGCCGGTGCCGGTGCCGGCGGCGCCGCGGCCGGTTCGTTGGCCGGCACGTTGTCGGTGATCGGCAGATAGACCTTGAACTGCTGCTCGTCGTCGGCCACGGTCGCCGGGTCGGTGATCATGACGTCGAAATAACGGCTCGTGTTTTCGTTGAAGCGATAACCCATCGACATCGCATAGGCCTTGAGCGCGAGCCGCGTCAGCGGCAGACCGGCCGGGCTGCCCATCCATGTCGCCACGAGTGCCTTACCGGTATAGCCGTTGCGCGCGACGACGTTGCCCGAGACGACGAGGTTGCCCTTGCGATCGATCGTGCCCGGTACCGGCGCCGGCGGCTCGGGGGCCTCTTCGGCCGCGGCCTGCTCGGCGATGCTCGGCGGCGTCGCCGGACCGATCGTGAAATCCTTGCCGTCGATCTTCAGCGCGGCGCTGTTGACCGGCAGGCCGACGTCGAACACGTAGTTCTCGTCGCCCCACTCCACGGTCGTGACGTGGCGCGGACCGGCGGCGGCGAGGTTCTGCTTCTTCATGACCGCGTTGATTTCCTCGATCGCCTTGTCGGTCGCGGCGGCGACTTCGTCGAGGCTGCGCGGCGCGGTCGTCGCGACGACGAGCTGCGGCTGCGCCGGCACGTCGGCGACGAAGACTTCGTAATTCGTGTAGTCGACGTTCGGGATCGCGGCCATCTGCTGCGTCAGGCTCGCGAGGTTCAGCTGGATCTGCGTGGCCGGATCGCCGTTGATGTAGAGGCCCGAGTAGCGCGCGATCAGGTCCCAGCCGTAGTCGACGTCATAGGCCCAGACCACTTTCGTGATGCGGCCGCTCTTCTGCGGTTCCAGCGTGATCGTGAAGCGCTTGTTCTCGCCCTTCCACGGATTGGAGACCTTCCAGCCGACGCTGGTGTCGCCTTCCTTCGTCGTGAGTTCGTAGCTGCCGTTGCCGGGGTTCGGCGTCGCGCTGGTCCAGCTGATCTTGGCGCCGGGACCGTAGGTCGGACCTTCGAGCGTGAACTGCGTGGCCGGATCCAGCATGCGCACCGCACCCCAGTCGGAGAAGCGGCGGAAATTGCTGAGCATGTCGGCGATATGCCGCGTGTTGTGGCTGATTTCGACGGAACGTTCGATGTGACCGGACGACGGCAGCGCCAGTCCGATAATCACGGCCAGCGCGATCACCATGATCGCGGCCACAATGAACTCAAGAATACGCGTCATTCCAGATGTCTCCAGGACCAATCCGTCGGGCGATCCGCGGATCGCCCCAGCTTTTGCACGAGTCGAAAATCAAGGAGGCCGGGCACGCGCTGCTGCAGCGCCGACCGGCACACCGAGTCGCGCATGGTACTTGCTCCGGATCACGATGGCTATTACCTGAACCCTGGCATTTCGGCGACTTGACAGCACCGTGCATCGGCTCGCGGAAAACTGTAATTCCTTGTTACGACAAGGAGTTTGCGCGACGGAATGATCGCGGTGCCGGCACGCCTCCCGGCACCGCCGCATCGGTCCCGCAAGCAGCGCAACGCCCTGCCGCAGGACCGGCGTTCAGACGATGCCGAGTTCGAAGGCCTTGAGCACGGCGCGCGTACGGTCGCGCACGCCAAGCTTCGACAGAATGTTCGAGACGTGATTCTTGACCGTGCCCTCGGCCACGCCGAGCGAATTGGCGATTTCCTTGTTGCTGTAGCCGCCGGCCATCAGGCGCAGGATCTCGGTTTCGCGCTCGGTCAGCGGATCGGGCCGATCGAGGCTGACGAATTCGTTGTGCATGCGCTCGAGCCCCGACAGCAGGCGCTGGGTTACCACCGGCGCGACGAGCGAACCGCCGGCGGCGACGGTCTTGACCGCATCGACGAGCTGGTCGAGCGAGACGTCCTTGAGCAGATAGCCGCGCGCGCCGGCCTTGAGGCCGGCCAGCACGAGCTGGTCGTCGTCGAACGTGGTCAGGATGATCGTGGCCGGCAGCTGGTTGGCCTGGGCGAGATTGTTGAGCACGTCGATGCCGCTCATGCCGGGCATGCGCAGGTCGAGCAGCACGACGTCGGGCTTCTTTTGGGGAATCATCTCGATCGCCTGCACGCCGTCGGCGGCCTCGGCGATCACGCGAATGTCGTCGGAAAGCTCGAGCAGGCTGCGGATGCCCTGCCGCACCAGCGTCTGATCGTCCACCAGCAGTACCGAAATCATGCAGTCGTCTCCAGGGGCAGCCAGGCATCGAGGGTGAATCCCCGGTCCCGCGCCGTCGTGATGTCCAGTCGCCCGCCGAACTGGGCGAGCCGTTCGCGCATGCCGGCAAGGCCGTTGCCGGGTCTGAGATTGTCGCTGCCGCGGCCGTCGTCGCGGGCGTGGATGGCGATCTCGCCGTCCTTCTGCTCGAAGCGCAGCCACAGCGACCGCGCGCCGGAATGGCGCACGGTGTTCGTGATGATTTCCTGCGCGCAGCGCAGCAGCACCTGCGCGCGATGCGGGTCGTCGACGCCGAAACGCGGCGGCAGTTCCAGCCGGATGTCGAGCTGCGGAACGCCTTCGATCAGCGTGTTCAATGCCTGGGTCAGGTCGATGCGGTCGTCGTCGCGCATCTGACTGACGACTTCGCGCACGTCGCCGAGCAGCAGCTTCGCGACCGACTGCGCCTTGCGCACGTGTTCCTGCGCGGGCTGCTGCACGAGATGGCTCGCGACTTCGAGGTTCAGGCTGAGCGCGGTCAGATGGTGGCCGACGAGGTCGTGGAGTTCGCGCGCGATGCGCAGGCGCTCGGCGATGCGGCTGGATTCGGCCAGCAGCGCGCGCGTCGCGCGCAGTTCGGAATTGAGGCGGCGCTGCTCCTCGCGCGCCTCGCCCTGCTGCTTGGCGATCAGCGACGTGAAGAACACGAGTGCGGAAATGCCGAGATAGAGGCTCGACTGCAGGATCGCGTCGCCGATGGTCCAGCCCGGATTGCTCGCGAACACCGGCACCAGCACGTAGTTCTGCGCGACCATGCAGATCAGCGCGACGCGCAGCGGCATGAGCCAGGGCAGCAGCATCGACTGCACGACGAGCAGCATCGCGCTGAGTCCGCTCTGGCTGTACCAGCCGATCGCGACCGCGAGCGTGACGAGCACGACGAGCAGCGCGAGCTTGAGCGGCACGAAACGCCGGCTGCCCAGCTTGAGCAGCAGCAGCCAGAACACCACGCCGAACGCCGCATAGCAGATCACCCAGGCCGACAGGTGCCACAGCGGACGCTGGTCGGCGATCAGCTCGTTCACGAGACTTTCGTAGCGCAGCAGCGGCATGCCCGCCGACACGTACGTGAACAGCCCCGCGTAGCGCATCAGGCGGATGTGATTGATCTGGGCGATCTGCATGGCGCGCATGATAGGCGTCCGCGCGCTGCCCGCGTACATGCCCGAAGTCAGGCTCGCGCGGCGGCCGGGGCCGCGTCCCGGCCCGCGGCGTTGCGCGGAAAAGCGCTCCCGCGGCGCATCATGGCCAGTCCGGCAGGCCCATGCGATACTTCCGCAATCCGCGGGCCGCCATCGGTAGGCCGCCCCGCTACACCGCTGGAGCAACGAATGGCTATCGCCATCCGCGACGTGCGCGAGCACGAGCTGGATTCCGTCCTTGCATTGAACAACGCCGCCGGACCGACCATCCTTGCCCTGGATTCGACGCGAATCCGCTGGTTTTTCGACAACGCCGACTACTTCCGCATCGCCGACGTCGACGGCCACGTCGCCGGATTCCTGATCGCGATGCGCGAAACCAGCGATCATGAAAGTCCCAATTTCCGCTGGTTCCGCGAACGATTCGCGGCGTTCGTCTATATCGACCGCATCGTCATCGCCAAGCCCTACCGCGGCCTCGGCCTCGGCCGCGTCTTCTATGCCGACGCGACGAGCTATGCCGAGGTCCGCGTGCCGGTGCTGTCGTGCGAGGTCTTTCTCGAGCCGCGCGACGACGTCTCGGTGCTGTTTCACGGCACCTACGGCTTCCAGGAAGTCGGCCAGCAGATCATGCCGGGGCTCGGCAAGCGCGTGAGCCTGCTCGCGAAGAA
>CAMLLF010000103.1 GCA_946480705.1 uncultured Lysobacteraceae bacterium
GGTGTTGTTCGAGCCGAGGTCGATCCGCGTCACACGGGCCGGGAAGCGCCGCGCGGGCGGCGTACCGGCGCGCTGATCCCGGCTTCGAACACGATTTCGGAGAAGCGCCGCACGCGCCTGCGCATCGGCCGGATCCGCGCGCACCTTCTGCAGCGCCGCGTAGGCCTGCATGCCGCTGCGGATCCGCACTTCATGTTCGGCGACGAGATCCTTGAGCCCCGTGACGGGTTCGGTCACCGAGCGCGTCGCGATAAGCCCCATGAGCCACGGAATCTCGATCGCGTGGTTCGTCGTCATGTTCTCCTGGTCGATGAAGCCGACGACGGTGAACGGTGCGGGCGGCTCGTGCGTTTCCCACATCGCCTCGATCGCGGCGAGCTTCACCTTCTGAACGTGGCCGAGCTCGTAGCCCGACTCGTCGCCGAGCGTGATGACCGACAGCGTCGCGGCGAGGCCGAACGCCGACGCGATCGCGAACGAACGCTGCGCGAATGCGACGTGACGCCGCTTGAGCAGATACCAGGCGCTGATGCCCAGTACGAAGCAGGCGCCCGTGACATAGCCCGCCGACACGGTGTGCACGAACTTCACCTGTGCGACCGGGCTGAAGAACACCTGGCTGAAGCTCGTGAGTTCCATGCGCAGCGTGTCGGGATTGAACTCCGCGCCGACCGGATACTGCATCCAGCCGTTCGCGACGAGTATCCACAACGCGGAAAAATTCGAGCCGAGCGCGACGAGCCAGGTCACCATCAGGTGCTTGACCTTGCTGAGCCGGTCCCAGCCGAAGAAGAACAGTCCCACGAAGGTCGATTCGAGGAAGAAGGCCATGAGGCCTTCGATCGCGAGCGGCGTGCCGAAGATATCGCCGACATATTGCGAGTAGTACGACCAGTTCGTGCCGAACTGGAATTCCATCGTGATGCCGGTCGCGACGCCGAGCGCGAAGTTGATGCCGAACAGCTTGCCCCAGAACTTCGTCATCTGCTTGTAGATCTCGTTGCCGGTCATCACGTAGACCGACTCCATGATCGCGAGCAGGAACGACAGCCCGAGCGTCAGCGGAACGAAGAGGAAGTGATACAGCACGGTGATCGCGAACTGCAGACGCGACAGCTCCACGACGGTGTCGGAGATCATCGACGAACCTCCTGCGGACTGGCATGGCGGAAGCGGACCGACCGCGCCGCGCGATGCCCGACGGCACCGGCGCGCTCACATCGCGCAATTGTCACAAAGCACTGCGGTCGCGCCAAGCGGCGGAATGCGGCGCGGCTCGCCGCTCGGCGGGACGCCGGCAGCGGGATCGCCGGCGCGGAAGAATGGGAAATCATGCGGACGAGCTTAGCCGTGCGCAGTTGCCACGCGATGGCCTGTGTCAAAACGCCGCGCAGCGCGGACGCGCTGCGCCTATGCCGGAAAACCGCGACACGGCGGCGTTTCCGCACCGCGAGCGCACGCGCGCCGCGACAATCCGACGCAGCGGCGGAAAGCGCATCGCGATCATCGGGGCGCGGTCACGCGAACAGGGTGCAGCGGCCGGAACGAACCGGGCTTCGATGGCTGCGTCGAGAACTATTGTCCCGTGGCGGGCAGATCGTGCGTGCGTCGATGCGCGCGCCACAGCAGCAATCCGGCGAACGTGCAGATCAACGGCAGCAGCCACGCGCCGTGCGCGGTCATGGCAGCGACGAGCGCGCGTTGCGCCCGCACGAGCGGCGCCGGTTCGGGTCGCGTGCCGACGCGATCGCCGAGAACGAATCGCACGTCGCTCGCGTCGACGAGCGCGAGCAGGCGCTCGCGCTGCGGATAGGCCAGCTCGCCGCCCGCCGCACCGGCGAGCGCGCTGCGCTCGCCGGCACGGATGTAGCGTTCGAGCCGCTGCGCCTGGTCGTGCTGCGCGTCGGCACGCACGCGCGTCCAGTGCCACGCAAACGGCGCGAGCAGCAGCGCAGCGACGATGCTCGCGGCCAGCGCCGCGTGCGCGAGCCGCGGCCATGGCGGCGCAGTGCCGTGCAGCGAAAGCCGGCACAGGCAGGCGAGATTCGCGAAGCCGCCGAGCGCGAGCACTTCGACATAGCGCGAGATCGGATACCAGAGCCGGAATTGAGGCCGGCCGAGCAGGATGGCGACGAGCTGCAGCAGCCCCCAGAGCGCGAGACAGGCAAACGCGACGTCCACGCCGTCGCCGCGTCCGCGCAGCAGGCGCAGGAACGCCAGCCATGTCGGCCACCACAGGACGATCAGCAGCGCGAGTTCGCCGGACTGGCGCGGCCCCCAGACCGTCGTTGCGGACGCCGCGGGCAGCGCGAAGGCGACGATCGGCGCGATCGCGGCAAGCACTGCGAGCGCCGTGGCCAGCGCCGGGCGCGGGGACAGATCGCCGATATGCCGGCGCAGCGCGATCGCGAGCAGTGCGACGACGCCGGCGGCCGCGCCCGACCCCATCGAGACGCCGGCTGCGAGCGCACACAGCGCGAGCGGGACGCTGCCGGCGGCCGTGCGCAGCCGCGCCGCAAGCACGACCGTCCCGGCGCTGAAACCGACGAGGAAGTAGTACGGATTGCCCCAGCCCATCGCGATGTTTTCCCAGCCATAGGGCAGTACGGCGACGAGACCCGCGGCGAGCGCGAAGGCCGGAGCGTACGCGCCGAGATGACGCGTCGCGGCGGCGATCAGCCAGGCGGCCATCGCGGCGTAGAGGCACTGGCTGGCCAGGCAGACGCTGACGTTGTCGAACTGGAGGTCCGCGAGGCGCAGCTGCGCGTAGCTCAGCAGCCGCGTCCACAGCAGCAGATGTTCGTTGTGGAGTTGAAGCAGCGTCGATGCGTCGAAACGGCCGGCGAGCAGCGGCCGCGCCATCAGTTCGATGACGCCGTCCCACTCGTCGTAATACGGCGTCTCGGGCGCGAACAGCGCGACGAGCATCATGCGCACCGAGGCGATCAGCAGGAACAGGCCGGCGGCGAAAGCGAGGATCGACGTGGACGGCGCGAGGCCGGCCGGCAGGGGGCGAAGCATCGGTCGTCGTCTCGGCGATACGGTCGAAGGCCGCAGTATCGCAGCCCGGTACGGCAATTCGCTGCCGCCCGGGCGCGCACCGCACGACCGACGCACCCGGTGCGCCGCCTGGTCCGCGCCAATACGCGCGTCCCGCCGTTGTTCGAGCCGCCGGCACATCTGCCGGATCGAGGAGCCCGCCCACGACCGCCCTGCCCTGCAGGTCCCTGACCGCAGCCAACGATGCCGAAGGCTTTACCGCCGACTCTTTCAGCCGATCCGATGCAGCCGTCCGTGCACGGCGCTATCGCTGCCTCGGCCAGGTCGCGCATCCGGGCGACGCGCTGATCGCGCAGTTGACCGACGTCGACTTTGTCCACGATGTCGCATTCGTCGCCATCGCCGACGGCGACCGCGAGACCGGCGTCGCGCGCTACGGCACGACCGCCGACGGCAGCCGCTGCAAGTGCGGCGGCGGTCGGCGATGCGTTCAGGGCCGCGGCCTCGGCATGCCGACGCGCTGGCTCATCGAACGGGCGCGCGGGATTCGCGAACTGGTGTCGGTCGACCTCGCCGGCAACACGGCCGGGCGCGCTCGACGTCACGCGCTCGCCCGATCCGTCCGGCGCCGCACAGGTCGCGCATCGCCTGAGGCTGTGATCGCGCACGGACCTCGCGACACGCGGCCCGCGGCTCAGCGCACGATCAGCAGCGGCGTGCGGCAGCTCTGCAGCACCTTCGCGACGACGGATCCCAGCAGCAAGTTGCGCAGCACGCCGCGCCCGTGCGAGCCCATGACGAGCAGGTCGTAGCGGCCGCGCGTCGCCAGGTGCGCGATCAGCTCGGCCGGATCGCCGACCAGGCAATGCTCGGCGAAAGCGATGCCGGTCTTGTGGAGATAGCTCCGCGCATAGCGCAGCGCGTCGCGCGCGTTCTCGTCGTGAAACCGCTTCGTATCGGCCTGGCCGAGCGCCGCGGCGACGCGCGGCGTCAGCGGCGGATCGACATGGACGAGTTCGAGCGCGGCGTGCGGCGCAAACTGCGCCCAGTGCTTCACGACATGCTTCACGGCGAGGCGGCTGTGGTCGCTTCCATCGACGGCGAGCAGGATCTTCATGGCGGCTCCGGCGGCAGTGGCGCGCCGGGACTTGGCGCGATATGGCCATCCTAGCGAGGTCCGGAACGGCACCGACCACGCGGCAGCAACGATCGGTAACGGCGTGTAACGGCCCGAATACCGGGGGAAACGCGGCATGATCGCCCGCGACCCGCGCCTCGCTGGTGACGCAGCCGTACGAAAACGTATCATGCGTGGACCGCGCGCCGACCCGTCGAAAAAATGGAAATTGAGATACAGCACCTGCTCTGTGTCGACGACGACGACCAGATCCGCGATCTGATCGCGCGCTATTTCCGCGGACAGGGTTTCCGCGTGAGCGGCGCGCGCAACGGCGCCGAACTGCGCGAGACGATTGCGCGCGAACCGGTCGATCTCGTGCTGCTGGATCTCGGCCTGCCCGGCGAGGACGGCCTCGCGCTGACGCGCCACCTGCGCGAACACTGGCGTGGCGCGGTCATCATCGTCACCGGCCGCGGCGATTCCGTCGACCGTGTCGTCGGACTCGAACTCGGCGCCGACGACTACGTGACCAAACCGTTCGATCTGCGCGAGCTGCTCGCGCGCGTACGCAGCGTGCTGCGCCGCAGCGGCTCCGCCGCGGCACCGGCGTCCGGCTCTGTTCCTGCCGCGCGCTCGCGCCTGGGTTTTGCGGGCTTCGTGCTCGATCTCGCGACGCGCAGCCTGTTCGATCGCGACGGCAATCCGGTCGCGCTGACCAGCGGCGAGTTCGACCTGCTACTCGCGTTCGTCGAACGGCCCAACCGCGTGCTGTCGCGCGACACGCTGATGAACAGCCTGCATGGGCGCGAAGCCGGTCCCTACGACCGCGCGATCGACATGCAGATCGGCCGGCTGCGCCGCAAGATCGAAACCGCTCCGGAACAGCCGGCGCTGATCAAGGCCGTGCGCGGAGCGGGCTATCTGTTTGCCGCTTCCGTGGAGCCCGTCGCGTGACGGGCCGGGAGACCGTGTCCGGCGATCTGTATCGCGCGCTGTTCGACACGGCGCCCGACGCGATGGTCGTCGTCGCGATCGACGGACGCATCCGGCTCGCCAATCCGCAGGCGACGCGCCTGTTCGGCTACACCGAAGACGAACTGATAGGCCAGCCGGTCGAGCTGCTGATGCCGGAATCCGTGCGCGCCGCGCACCACGGCTATCGCGACGGCTATATGCAGCGGCCGCGCGTCAGGCCCATGGGCGCCGGGCAGGAACTCGTCGGCCGCCGCGCCGACGGCGTGCAGTTTCCGGTCGAGATCGCGCTGAGTCCGATCGCGGCCGGCACGGAAACACTGTTCGCCGCGTCGATCCGCGATATTTCGGAAACGCGACGTCAGCGCCAGGCGCTGCGGCGTGCGCGCTTCGACGCCTGCGTCGCGCGCATCGGCCAGCTCGCGCTCGAAGCGCGCGACGTCGACGCGTTCGCCGAACAGGTCAGCGCGCTCGTGCTCGATGCGATGCGCGCGGTCGCGGCCGGCATCGCGCTGATGCGTTCGCCGCGCGACCAGACCTTGAACTCCGCGGTCGGTCCCGGCGCCGATCGCGATCTCGTCGAGCAGTTGTTCGCCGCGCTCGACGTCGCCGACGCGACGACGCTGGCGCAGCCGCCGTTCGACCTCGACGCCTGGCTGCAGTCGCCCGAGCGACGCGAGGACTGGCAGCACGCCGGCATCGGCGGCGGCCGCATCGTGCCGGTGCTCGATCACGCGCGTCCGCTCGGCGTGCTCGTCGTGCTGACGACGGCGCCCCTCGGCGACGACCGCGACGCGGCGCATTTCCTCGGTGTCGTCGCGAACGTGCTGACGACGGCCGCGTTGCGCCAGCACACGCAGGAACAGCTCGCCCACTCGCTGCGCCTCGAGGCCGTCGGCCAGCTGACCGGCGGCATCGCGCACGATTTCAACAATCTGCTGACCGTGATCTCCGGCAACCTGCAGCTGCTCGAGGCCGACTATGCCGAGGATCCGAATGCCGCCGATTCGATCGCCGGCGCGCTGCGCGCAGTCGGCCGCGGCGCCGAACTCACGCGCAAGCTGCTCGCGTTCGCGCGGCGCCAGCGACTGAGCCCGGCTGCGGTCGCGCCCGCGGCGCTGCTCGGCGAACTCGGTCGCATGCTCGAACGCACGCTCGGCGAAGCCGTGCAGGTCCGGCTGGACTGCGCACCTGATCTGCCGCCGGTCTACGCGGATGCGGCACAGCTGGAGAGCGCGCTGCTGAATCTCGCGCTGAACGCGCGCGACGCGATGCCGCGCGGCGGGCGGCTCACGATCGCAGCAGGCGAACTGACGATCGCGCCGGACTCCGAAGAGATCGAACTGCCGGACGGCCGCTATATCCGCTTCACCGTGACCGACACCGGGCTCGGCATGCCGCCCGAGGTGCTCGCGCGCGCGTTCGAACCGTTCTTCACGACCAAGGAAGCCGGCAAAGGCAGCGGCCTCGGACTCAGCATGGTCTACGGCTTCGTCAAGCAGTCCGGCGGGCATCTCGACGCGCGCAGCCAGCTCGGCTACGGCACGCAGATCGATCTCATACTGCCGGTCGCGATGCAGGCCGCAGCGGCGGCCGGCCGCGCACGTCCGGCGAATCTGCCGCGCGGGAGCGGTACCGTGCTCGTCGTGGAAGACGAACCCGAAGTGCGCGGACTCGCGGTCGCATTCCTGCGCGGGCTTGGCTACGACGTGCTCGAAGCGGCCGACGCCGAGGAAGCGCTGACGCGGCTGCGCGCGGCGGAACCGATCGCACTGTTGTTCAGCGACGTCGTGCTCGGCAGCGGCGACAACGGCATCGAGCTCGCGCAGAAGGCACGGGCGTTGCGCCCGGGCCTGCCCGTGCTGCTCGCGTCGGGCTATGAATTCGGCGGCGCGGCCACGCCACACGGCTTTCCGCTGCTGCCCAAGCCCTATCGCCGCGAGGAACTCGCGGCGGCGGCGCAGGCCGCGCTGCGCGGCGAGCGCGGTTGAGGTTCACGCGGCGCAGCGCGCCGGTTCGTCGCCTTCTGCACACTGCTGCAGATCGTCCGGCGACAGCACGCGGATTTCGCGCCGCTCGACCGCGATGACGCCGCGCGCGGCGAGCTGCGACAGCGCGCGCGTGACGGTTTCGTGCTTGATGCCGAGGAAGCTCGCGATGTCGACGCGACTCATGCGCAGCAGGAAATGGCAGGCCGAAAAGCCGAGCGCGCGATGGCGCCGCGACAGGTCGAGCAGGAACGCCGCGACACGCTGTTCGGCCGTCAGCGTGCCGAGCGTCAGCATCCAGTAGTGATCGCGGCGCAACTCGAGCGCAAGCGAGCGAGTCACCAGGGCCTGGAGCGAGGCCATGGCCGCGCAGGCGGCCATCACGGCCGGATACGGCAGTTCGAGCACTTCGCAGGCATCGAGCGCGACGATATCGACGGTGTGCGTGTCGCTGCCGATGGCTTCCACGCCGAGCAGGTCGCCGCGCATCGGGAACCCGGTGACCTGCTGGCGGCCGTCGCTGCTCGACACGCTCGCACGCAGGAAGCCGGCGTGGACGAGATACAGCGCATTGAATCGCTGCCCGGCGCGATACAGGTGCTCGCCCGCGCGCAGGCGGCGTCGCGTGACCGGCACATAGGTCGACAGCGTCGCGATGTCGATCAGTTCGTCGACGCCGCGCAGTGGCGGCAGCGGCAGGGAGTGCACGGCGGCGGTCGTGGTCATGGCGGTTTCACTCGGCAGGGTTGCGGCGACGGCTGCACGGTAGCGAGCGAGCCGCTGCTGCTTGACCACGTCCGCGCAACGGTCGGTAACGATGCGTAACTGCCGGTAACCCGAGCGGGAATTGACCTGCCTCAAGACCGCTGCGCCGCGGCCGCGCGACAGTGGTGCCATGGACTTCGGTTTCCGCTATCGCAACGGCGTGCACGCCACGCAGGCTTCCTTCGTCGACCCCGCCGCGGTCGAGGCGTGGGACGCGTGGTTTCGCTGGCGCGAAGGCAACGAACTGCGCGACATGACGATCGACACGACTTGGTCGCGCGTCACGCAGGCGCTGTGCGAACTCGAACCCGGCCTGCCCGCACGACACGAGCAACTCGTCGGCGAAGCGATCAGCAGCTGGCGGCTGCTCGTCGACGCGCGGGCTCTCGCGGGCGCGGGACGCCGAAATTTCAGCTGGCCCGCGGACCGCTTCTGCGCGTCGATCAACCTCGCCCGCTTCGTGAGCCTGCCGTTCACGCCGAAGGCGGCGTTCCAGCGCCACGCGCTCGACGCGACGGTCCGTCTTGCCGTGCGCCTCATCGACAATGTCCGCCTGACCACGCCGCAGGACGGCACGCCGCCGCGGCTCGGCGTGATCGGACTCGCCGACGCGCTGGCCATGCTCGGCCTCGACTACGCCTCGGAACACACCGCGCGCGCTGCGGCGCAGATCGCGCGCGACTTCGCGCGCGCCGTGCTCGACGCGACGAACGAACTCGCGCGCGAACGCGGCAGCCGCGCCGATCGTCACGAAGTCGACCGCGCGGTCGCACGCGCCGACGCGCTCGGCGAAGGCGCGGATCTCGGCCTTCGCATCCGGCGCCACGGCCTGCGTATCGGACCGCTGACCGCGATCGACCGCCAGCCGCAGCTCGCACTCGTCGCGAACAACGTCGCCGACGCGATCTCGCCGCTACGCGGGGAAAAAGCCGTCTACATCATCCGCAATGCCGACGGCGAACGCCGCATCGCGGCATCGGGCTTTGCGATCACGCTGTGGCACCAGCTCGGCGCCCGCGCCAACGACACGACATTTCCGCAGAGCACCGCGGCAACCGCCGGCGATGCCGGCGTCGCGAACATCCGCGCCGCGATGCTGCCGTGGTTCGACCACGCGGCCGAAACGGCAGCAGAACCCGTCGACATCGTTACCGCGTAGGCGCGTCGCCGCGATCGCGCAGTCGTGATGCTTGCGATAGAGCTGGATCGATGTGGTGGGCCGTGATGGACTCGAACCATCGACCAACGGATTAAAAGTCCGATGCTCTACCACTGAGCTAACGGCCCACAGGAAGGTGTTGCTGGGCGCTGGCGAGGGCCGGCGCGCGAGGGACGCGAAGTTTAGAGCCTGGACTGGGAGCAGACAAGTCCGCCATTCCGCCGGCCGTCGCAGCTCGAAAGCGGCGCGAAGAAGGGTCCGCTTCAGCGATACCGCGTCGGGTCGGGAAGCCCCGCATCGCGAAAGCCTTCGGCGCGGCAGGCGACGCGGATGGACGTCGGCGCCGCGCTG
>CAMLLF010000104.1 GCA_946480705.1 uncultured Lysobacteraceae bacterium
ACGTAACTCGACACATTGTTCACTTCGGCAATCTGCGTGAAATTGGAACCCGGGCAGGCGCCGCTGCTGCGCTGTACCTGATAGCGCGTGATCCCGCCGACCGGCGTCCAGCTCACCGTGATCGCGTTGGCGGCCGTCGCGGTCGCGGTGACGTCGGCCGGCGCCGCCGGCGCGGTGCAGGCGTTGATGCCGTCGAGCACGGTCGCGGTGCCGCCGCCGATCGGATCGAGGTGGGTCTTCATCGCCGTCGCGGTCGTGCCGCCGCCTTCCCAGGCAACCGCGAGACGGCCGTAGTAGTCGGTCAGGTTTTCGCCGGTCGCGCCGCACGCGGACAGGCCGCCGCTGAGCACGCCGACGAGGCGGCGCTCCACGTTATAGAGCGGAGAACCCGACGAGCCGCCTTCGGTCACGTTCGGCACGACCGAGCTCGGCGGCGGCTGGATGCCCGGCAGCAGCGGCGGGCTCGGATCCCAGTGCACGTACCAGTGCGACGTGCCGCTGCCGGGAGCCGGCTGCAGGTACTGGCGGATGTCCATCGTCTGTCCGATGAACGTGATGCGCTTTTCATCGACGCCCGGGTGATGGATGGAGGCGCACATGCCGGCGGTCGACGCCGGATCGCCGGGCTGCACGCAGAGCGGCGCGGTGCCGGTGCGATCCCAGCCGGCCCAGTAGTGGTTGAACGCGGGATTCAGCGGGCCGGTGAATTCGAGCAGGGTCCAGTCCGACGAGCTCGTCGCACCGTGGTTCGCGAGGAAGGTCGCGCCGCTGTACGTGGTGTTCGGCTTCGGGATCGGGATGCCGCTCGCGCCGGAGCCCGGCGTGCGGCAGGTCGCCGACTCGTAGTTCCAGTAGGCGACGATCGATGCCGCGGCCGAGGCGTTGTTCATGCCGCAGTGGCCGGCCGTCGCGAAGATCAGGCGGCGGTCGTTCGCCGTGTTGTTGACCATCGAGCCGGTGCAGGTGTCGGTGGCGCCGCGCGTATAGGCCGCGACGGCGCGGCGGTTCTCGTTCCACGGATCGTTCGGGCCGAGGCAGGCGACGTCCATGTTGCAGGCGCCCGACTTGCAGTGCTTGGAGCGCACGCCGAAGCCGCGATAGCCCTGGCCGACCTTCACGAGCCGAAGCTGCACGTCCTGCTGGTGCCCGGCCGGAACCGTCAGCGTGAGCCGGGCGTTGTTGCCCATGAGCACTTCGGTCCAGAACTGGCCCGTGACGTTGTTGTTGTTGGCCGTGAACGGACCGATCTGCTTGCCCGTGTCGGACGACGTGATCGTCAGCACCGCGCCGTCGGGCAGATGGAACGGATTGAAGCCGAAGCCCAGATGCACGGCATCCGGCGTCTCGACATCGAAGGTCCAGACCAGGCTGCCGTCGGACTGCGTGGTCCAGGTGCCGTAGCCAGCCGGATTGACGGCAAGTTCGTGACCGATCGCGAAGCGCTTGGGTCCGGCGCCCTTGACGTCGGTCAGCGCATCCTCTTCGGCCAGCTTGTTCATGTCGAGCGCGTCGAAGGTGACCTTGCTCTTGTCGGCATTGAAGCTTTCGCCGGCCCAGGCGCCCCCGGAAACGCCTAGGCCCAGCACCAGCGCGATGCCGATTACGTTCAGATTTCGCACGTTGATCTCCCAGTCTTGCCGTGAACTGCAGTCGGCTCCGTACTCCCCAGACATACGGAACCGATTCGCATTCTGTTCCGGTGCGCAGCACGGAACATCCGCGGCGAGACGGGGTTTTTCGGGGGACCTATCCGTCTCGCGCCGGGCTTCGTGTGACACCGGTCACGCCGATGCGCGGAAGTCGGACGGGACGGGAGCCGGACACCGGTTCGGAAGCCGGTGTTGCCGACGCTGCGGGCAGGGGGCTTCACGCGCCCGCGCTGACGCAGGCCGCAGCAGGCGGGAAAAATCCAATAAAAAACCCGCCGCTGCAGGGACAGCGGCGGGTTCCCTCCCGGCAGACTCTCGGGCCTGCGCGTCGGCGATTGTCGCGATTGCCGCGGCCGGGTCACGCCGCGCTGCAACACCACGCCGGCGAAGGGGGCCGGGAATCCGCGCCGTTGCGCGGTTCCGCGAGGTTCGCCCGCACATACCCCTGCGGCATAACCGAATAACACCCCATCCTTTCCTGGCGTGCCGGGCCGCGCCTAGCATCGTCGATCACAAGGGCGTTTGGACGTCCAAATGAACCCGGTGATGCCATGTCCGCGAATCCCGCACTGCCTCTGATCCCGCTGCCCGATGCCAAGGCCGGCGATCTGGCGCGCCTCGTCGACGGGCTCGACTCCGCATCGCTGTGGTGGTTGTCCGGCTACGCCGCGGGGCTGGCGAGCCAGCACACGACGGTCGCGCGCGCGGTGTCGACGGCGCTCGCGAAGGAACCGGTCGCGGCGCTGCGGCTGACCGTCGTCTACGGCAGCCAGACCGGCAACGCCAGGCGCCTCGCCGAACAGTTCGCGCTGAAGGCCGAGACCGCGGGTCTGCAGGTACGCCTGCTGCGCGCCGATGCGTATCCGACGCGCGAGCTCAAGAGCGAGCGCCTGCTCGTCGTCGTCGTCAGCACGCAGGGCGACGGCGAGCCGCCGGACGACGCGCGCGGCTTCGTCGACTTCGTGCTCGGCAAGCGCGCGCCGGAACTCAAGGAACTCAAGTTCGGCGTGCTCGGCCTCGGCGACAGCAGCTATCCGCAGTTCTGCGAGATCGGCCGCGTGCTCGACGCGCGCCTCGCCGAACTCGGCGCGACGCGGCTGCTCGACCGCGCCGACGCCGACGTGGATTTCGATACCGTCGCGAAGCCCTGGTCCGAGCGTGCGCTGCAGAGCGTGCGCGATCAGGTCAAGAGCCAGACGCCGCTCGCGACCGTGACGCCGCTGCGTCCGGCGGCCGCGGCCGGCTGGTCGCGCGAAAAGCCGTTCGCGGCCGACGTCATCGCGAACCAGCGCATCACCGCGCGCACGAGCGACAAGGACATCCGCCATATCGAACTGTCGCTCGAAGGGTCGGGCCTGGCCTACGAGCCCGGCGACGCGCTCGGCCTGTGGCCGCGCAACCCGCCGGCGCTCGTCGACGCCGTCGTCGCGCTGCTGAAGCTCGATCCGAATGCGCCGGTGCGCATCGACGAAACCACGCAGCCGCTGCGCCTGTGGCTCAGCGAACAGCGCGAACTCACGCGGCTGTCGCGGCCGCTGATCGCGCAGCACGCGGCGCTCGCGGGTTCGGCCGAACTCAACCGGCTGCTGTCGCCGGATCATTCGGCGCAGCTGCAGAAGCTCATTGCCGACTACCAGGTCGTCGACCTTCTGCGCGCCTATCCGGCCGCATGGTCGGCCGACGAACTCGTCGCGGCATTGCGGCCGCTGACGCCGCGGCTCTACTCGATCGCGTCGAGCCAGAAGGTCGTCGGCGAGGAAGCGCACCTGACCGTCGCCCACGTCGCCTACGACGCGTTCGGCAGCGCACACTGGGGTGCGGCGTCGCACTATCTCGCGAGCCAGGGCGAGGCCGGCCGCGTGCCCGTATTCATCGAGCACAACGAGCGCTTCCGCCTGCCGCGCGACGCGTCGCGCGACGTGATCATGATCGGCCCGGGCACCGGCGTCGCGCCGTTCCGCGGCTTCGTGCAGGACCGCGTCGCGACCGGCGCGGCGGGCCGCCACTGGCTGTTCTTCGGCAATCCGCATTTCCGCAGCGATTTTCTGTATCAACTGGAATGGCAGGACGCGCTCAAGCGCGGCCAGCTCGCGCGCCTCGATCTCGCGTTCTCGCGCGATCAGTCGGACAAGCTCTACGTGCAGCAGCGCATCCGCGAACAGGGCGCAGAGCTGTATCGCTGGATCGAGGACGGCGCGCATCTGTATGTCTGCGGCGACGCGACGCGCATGGCGAAAGACGTGCACGCGGCGCTGATCGAGGTCGCCGTCACGCACGGCGGCAAGAGCCTCGACGACGCGACGGCCTATGTGAGCCAGCTGCAGCAGCAAGGGCGCTACGCCAGGGACGTGTACTGACATGAGCGCCGCCGCCTCGCCCGTCGAAAAGATCAAGGCCGACAGCCGCTATCTGCGCGGCACGCTGCAGGAAAGCCTCGCCGATGCCGTCACCGGCAGCCTGCGCGAGGACGACCAGACCCTCATCAAGTATCACGGCAGCTATCAGCAGGACGACCGCGACCTGCGCGAGGAGCGCCGCCAGCAAAAACTCGAACCCGACTACAGCTTCATGATCCGCACGCGCACGCCGGGCGGCATCGCGACGGCGGCGCAGTGGCTGAAGCTCGACGCGATCGCGACGCGCTTCGCCAACGGCAGCCTGCGCGTGACGACGCGCCAGGCGTTCCAGTTTCACGGCGTGATCAAGCGCGAACTCAAGCCCACCATGGCCGCGATCAACGCATCGCTGATCGACACGATCGCCGCCTGCGGCGACGTCAATCGCAATGTGCTGTCGGCGGCCAATCCGCTGCTGTCGTCCGTGCATGCGACCGTGCACGCGCAGGCCAAGGCGCTGTCGGAATACTTCCTGCCGAAGACGCGCGCCTACTACGAGATCTGGCTGGACGAGGAACGCGTCGCCGGCAGCGACGCGCACGAGCCCGAGCACGAACCGATCTACGGCACGACGTATCTGCCGCGCAAGTTCAAGACCGCGTTCGCAGTGCCGCCGGTCAACGACGTCGACATCTTCGCGAACGACCTCGGCTTCATCGCGATCGTCGAGCACGACACCGTCGTCGGCTACAACGTCACGGTCGGCGGCGGCTTCGGCGCGACGCACGGCGATCCAACCACGTATCCGCGGCTAGCCGACGTGATCGGCTTCGTGACGCCGGAACAGGTCATCGCCGTCGCCGAAGGCGTCATCACGACACAGCGCGACTGGGGCAACCGCGCCGAACGCAAGCGCTCGCGCCTCAAGTACACGATCGACGACCGCGGCCTCGACCATTTCAAGGCCGAAGTCGAGCGTCGCGCGGGCTTCGCGCTCGCGCCGGCGCGCGCGTTCGTGTTCGACCACAACGGCGACCGCTTCGGCTGGATCGCCGGCGAGGACGGCCGCTGGCATCTGACCCTGCGCATCGAGGCGGGCCGCATCGTCGATCGCGGCGAGCGGCGCCTGCTGTCGGGCCTGCGCGCGATCGCGCAGATCCACGACGGCGATTTCCGCCTGACCCCGAACCAGAACCTCATCGTGGCCAACGTGCCGGTGGCGCAGCGCGCCGCGATCGATGCGCTGGTCGCCGAGTACGGCCTCGATCTGTATCGCAGCGCATCGCCGCTGCGCCTCAATGCGCTGGCCTGCGTCGCGCTGCCGACCTGCTCGCTCGCGATGGCCGAGGCCGAACGCTACCTGCCGGATCTCGTGACGAAGCTCGAAGCGCGCCTCGCCGCGCACGATCTGGCCGACGCCGACATCCACCTGCGCATATCGGGCTGCCCGAACGGCTGCTCGCGGCCGTATCTCGGCGAGATCGCGCTCGTGGGCAAGGCGCCCGGCCGCTACAACCTGATGCTCGGCGCCGACCACCGCGGCCAGCGCCTGAACCGCCTGCACAAAGAAAACATTGCCGAACCGGAAATTCTGGACACCGTCGACGCGCTGCTGGCGCGCTATGCGGGCGAACGCGGACGGGACGAGCGCTTCGGCGACTTTCTCGTGCGCGCCGGCCTCGTCGCGGCGAAACCCGGCATCCCGCTGGAGGTGAGGACATGAACTTTCCCGATCTCGTCAGCGCGGCCGAAGACGGCCGCGCGCTGGCCGAGCTGAACCGCCGGCTCGATACGTTGCCGGCCGAGGAACGCGTCGCCTGGGCGCTGCAGACGTTGCCGCAGAGCCGCGCGCTGTCGTCGTCGTTCGGCGCGCAGTCGGCCGCGTCGCTGCATCTGATCACGAAGCAGTCGCCCGACATTCCGGTGATCCTCGTCGACACCGGCTATCTGTTCGCCGAGACGTATCGCTTCGCCGACGAGCTGTCGCAGCGGCTCACGCTGAACCTCAAGGTGTACCGGCCGAACATCAGCCGCGCCTGGATGGAAGCGCGCCACGGCCGGCTCTGGGAAAACGGCGTCGAGGGCATCGACCAGTACAACGCACTGCGCAAGGTCGAACCGATGCGCCGCGCGCTCGACGAACTCGCCGTGCGCACGTGGTTCGCCGGCCTGCGCCGCCAGCAGGCGCGCACGCGCAGCGACGCGCAGGTGCTCGAACTCAGGAACGGGCGCTGGAAGTTCCAGCCGCTCGTGGACTGGACCGACCGCGACGTCTACGTCTATCTGCAGCGCCACGACCTGCCGTATCACCCGCTTTGGGACGAAGGCTACGTGTCGATCGGCGACACGCACACGACGTCGCGCTGGGAACCCGGCATGCGCGAGGAGGACACGCGCTTCTTCGGCCTCAAGCGCGAGTGCGGCATCCATGTGGACATATGAATTTTTACGCATCGCCCTGCGCGAGCGATGTTGACGCTTGCCCCTTGCGGTGCGCACGCGCGCCGGTCGACGAAGCCGCCGCGCGTGCGCACCGCCCCTGATTCCGTGTTGCCCACCAACCGCCTCCCCAGGCTTCGCGCCGCAACTGACGGCGCGACCGGGCGCCCCGCGCCCGTACCAGGAAACGACTCAATGTCCACGCGCACCGCTACCGTTCTCGACACCGAATTCCGCGACACCTTGAATCCGCCGCACGGCGGCGTGCTTCAGGAACTCTATCTGCCGGCCGATGCGGCCGAGGCGCTGAAACAGCGCAGCGCGACGCTGCCGGGCTGGGACCTGACCCAGCGCCAGCTCTGCGACCTCGAACTGCTGCTCAACGGTGCGTTCTCGCCGCTGACCGGATTCCTGACGCGCCGCGACTACGACCGCGTCGTGCGTGAAATGCGGCTCGCCGACGGCACGCTGTGGCCGATTCCGATCACGCTCGACGTCAGCGAGTCGTTCGCGGCAGGCATCCAGACCGGCGCCGACATCGCGCTGCGCGACTCGCAGGGCGTGCCGCTGGCCGTGCTCACGGTCGAGGACATCTATTTCCCCGACAAGCTCGCCGAAGCGCGCGAGGTATTCGGCACGGCCGACGCCACGCACCCGGGCGTGGCCGATCTGCTCCAGCGCGGCAATCCGGTCTACGTCGGCGGTACGCTGCGCGGCATCCAGCCGCCGCAGCACTACGATTTCGCCGAGCTGCGCGACTCGCCGCGCCGGCTGCGCGACACCTTCGCGCGCCTGGGCTGGAACACCGTCGTCGCGTTCCAGACGCGCAATCCGATGCATCGCGCGCACCGCGAACTCACGCTGCGCGCGGCCGAGCAGGTCGGCGCGAAGCTCCTGATCCAGCCCGCGGTCGGCCGCACCAAGCCCGGCGATGTCGATCACTACACGCGCGTGCGCTGCTATCGCGCGCTGCTCAAGCACTATCCGAAGAACGACGCGACGCTGTCGCTGCTGCCGCTCGCGATGCGCATGGCCGGTCCGCGCGAGGCGGTCTGGCACGCGATCATCCGCAAGAACTACGGCGCGTCGCATTTCATCATCGGCCGCGATCACGCCGGCCCCGGCAACGACGCGAACGGCAAGCCGTTCTACGAACCGTTCGCGGCGCAGGAACTGCTCGCGCGCCATCAGCAGGAAATCGGCATTCGCGCGGTACCGTTCCCGGCCATGGTCTACGTCGCGAACCGCGACACCTACGTGCCGTCGACCGACGTTCAGAAGGACGACGAGGTCCGCGACATCTCGGGCACCGAGCTGCGCCGCCGCCTCGTGACCGGCGAGGAGATCCCGGCCTGGTTCACCTTCCCCGAGGTCGTCGATATCCTGCGCGAACGCTATCCGGCCGGCGCGAACAAGGGCGTCGCGCTGCTGTTCACGGGCCTGTCGGGCTCGGGCAAGTCGACGCTGGCCGAAGCCGTGATCGCGAAGCTGCTCGAACGCTCCAGCCGCTCGATCACGCTGCTCGACGGCGACGAGGTGCGCAAGAACCTGTCGAAGGGCCTGGGCTTCTCGCGCGAGGACCGCATCGCCAACGTCACGCGCATCGGCTGGGTCGCGAGCGAGATCGTGCGCCACGGCGGCATCGCGATCTGCGCGCCGATCGCGCCGTACGCGGAAACGCGCGCGGAGATCCGCCGTCTCGTCGAGCAGCACGGCGCATTCGTCGAGATCCACGTGTCGACGCCGATCGAGGTCTGCGAAGGCCGCGACCGCAAGGGTCTCTACGCGCAGGCGCGGGCCGGCAAGATTCCGCAGTTCACCGGCGTCAGCGATCCGTACGAAGTGCCGAAGAATCCCGAACTCGCGTTCGACACGAGCGACGCCGACGCCGGTGCGATCGCGAACCAGGTGCTGGCCTTCCTGCGCAATCGCGGCCTGCTCGCCGACTGATCCGCGCGGCGCGACACGGCGGCGGCCTGCGTGCTGCCGCCGGTTGCCTGCGACTGGTCCCTGTCCGGTGCCGATACCGGAAGAATCCGATATCCGGCCCGGCCGCGCACCGACGCGGAACCGGCGCGCGCGCCCTAACGTGGCGACACACTCACTGCGGAGTCTGTCGCCATGCACCTCGTCTCGTTGCTGCTGCTGTTCCTCGCCGTCTGCGCCGCGCCCGCCCGCGCGCTGACCATCTACAAATGCACGGATGCACAAGGCGGCATCGCCTACCAGGGCGTGCCTTGCGCCGGCGGCTCGAACGGAGCACCGGTGGCGCTGCGACCCGAGCCGGTCGCGGCGGCGCCAGCGACCGTTGCATCGCCTGCGAACGCGCCATCGCGTTCGGCCGCAACCCGTGCGCGTGCGCCGAAGATGCCGCGACCCCGCACGCCGCGCGAGACCGTCGTGACCGTCGCGCCGGACGCCTCGTGGGAATGCCGCGCGGCGAACGGCGATGTGTTCTACCAGTATTCACCCTGCCCTACCGCCGTCGCCGGCGAAATCGAGATCCGGCATGAGGCGACCCGCGGACGCAGCGCCGGCCGGTCCGCGACGGTCGCCGTGTCGGGCCGGTCGATCGCGCGCACCGAAGCGTGCCGCCGCATCCATGCGCCCAGCGCGAGCGACCGGAGCGGCCACGAGCGCGACGAGGACGTGAGCACGTACGAACGCAATCTCGGGCGCGATCCGTGCCGCTGAGTTTCCCGACGGTGAACAGCAGCCGCGTTCGCGTGCGGCGTCAGACCGGTTTCGGCCGGCAGATGACCTGCGGATCGCAGACGATGAGTTCCCCGGTCTTGATTGGCGCACGATCAGCGCGATCCGCAGCAGGTCGTTGACGTCGTTCTTCACGACCACGCTGACGCTGACGCTGGCGGGCCGGACGC
>CAMLLF010000105.1 GCA_946480705.1 uncultured Lysobacteraceae bacterium
CGCGAGGAGGTCGCGATCGTCGAACGGCCACGGGAGAAGTTCTGCCAGACCGGCACGAAACCGCGGTCGGCCATCTCGTGGCGCCAGGCCATGCACATGTCGTCCCACCAGTCGCGCTGCGAACCCGAACAGTCGCCGTCCCACTTCGTGATCGCCGAACTCCAGACCGAGTCGGCCAGCGCGTTGCCGCCGATGCCGAGCGCGGCGAGGGCGAGCCCGGCGCCGAGCAATGCTTTGCGTGTCGCTTTCATTGAATGCTCCATGTCGATGAATGACGAGCCATCGGAACGCAGCGCGCGGCGCATACCGAACAAGCGTCGTGCCCGTCTCGCGTTGCCGTCCCCGTCCTTGGCGGGAAAACGCAACGTGTATACGAACGTGGCATGTTCAAAAAAGCGAACAGCGGAATCGCGCGGTAACACGACGAAAATCGCGAATTGCGATGCGCCGCCGCGATGAGGCGTCGATTGCTTCACAGGTCGGCGGTGTGGTTCAGCGTCGTGAAGAGACGTTGCGCGGATTGGGTCGAGTGCAGCGAAGGCCGGTGCCGGCGTGTTCCACCCGCAAAGACCGCAGGGGAAGAAATCGGACGGCTTGCCGCGGGTTCACACGCGTGACGAAAGACAGGCGCTTCCTTCGGCACGGCTTCTTCGCCGGAGGATGCACCGCGCTGCTGGGCTTCGCCTGCGGCTCAACCCAACCTGTCCGCGCATTCAATTTCCCAGCGCGAGTTCTTTCTGCAGGAACGCCTTCGCCGCACGCGTGTCGCGCTTGATCGTGGGTTCGGAGACGCCGAGCAGTTCGGCAATGTCCTTCACTTCGAGCCCGGCGAAGAAGCGCATCTCGACCACGGTCACGAGGCGCGCGTCGAGAGCGGCGAGCTTTTCCAGTGCGCGATCCATGCCGACGAGCTGTTCGGCCTGTTCGTCGACGGGCAGCGGCATGCCTTCGAGCGCTTCGAGTTCGACATGTTCGGCGCCGGCGCCGCGGCGCTCGGCCAGCCGAGCGCGCGCGTAATCGATGACGACCTGGCGCATCGCGCGCGCGGCCGTCGCGAAGAAGTGCTTGCGGTTCTCGTAATGGCTTTCGTTGCGGTCGAACAGCTTGAGGTAGGCCTCGTTGACGAGCGCGCGCGTGTTCAAGGTATCGCCGCGGCGATGGCGCGCGAGTTCGGCGCGCGCGATGCGCAGCAGGTCGTCGTAGACGAGTTTCAGCGCCTTGTCGCGTTCGGCCGAATCCTGATTGGCCGCCGCGATGCGCGCGGTGATCTCGTGCTCGTTCATCGCCGTCCTCCCCTGCCGTCGCGCGTTCGCGTCGTCCTGCTCATGAGCGCAACGCCGAGCGCGGACGTGCCGCAGTTGTACCACGTCGCATGGTGCGGATTCCGAGGTGCGCCGTTGCGGAATTTGCGTGCGCCGGCGGCTGAGGGAAATCCCGGACGGCCGGGCATGATCCGTGCGGGTCATCGACGTCGTATGTCAGAGCGGACACGGTTTTCCGCCCCATCAACTCCGTAGTACGCCATGAAACGCTCCCTGATCGCTTTCGCTCTGATCGCTGCGGCCGGCGTCGCGCCGGCCGCCACCGAAACCAACGGCCGGAGTCTCAACGGTGTGGAACTCAACGACTTCCGCCTGACCGGCCTGAACCTCAACGGCGTGCACCTCAACGACTTCCGCCTGAACGGCCTGAGCCTCAACGGCTGGACGCTCAACGGCATCGGCACGAAAGGCGCCGTCATCCAGGGTACGCATACCGCGGCCTTCGCGAACGTCACGACCGACTGGTCGGCGGTGTCGCTGGCCGACGTGCAGGTCCGCCTGCCGGAAACCCGCTGATGCGGTGCCGGCTCGGCGTTGCGCTGACGGCGCTGGCGGCGGCCGAGCCGGCCTCGCGCCGGACAGTCGACGGGACGGAGTCCGTGCTGTACCGCGCCGACCGCCGCGTGCCGCGCAGCGCCGACCTGGTCGGCGCGGAACCCGATCTCGGCGGCGGCGTGCAGTTGCGCATCGACGCTGTCCGGACCGACCCGAGCGACAGTCGCCTGCGGCTGCACCGTTTCAGCCAGCGAATGGGCGACGGTGCCTGGTGCGACGCCTGCGGGCGCGGACCGCGAAGGCCATCGCGAAGGATTTCCGGTGCCGGGCCGCCGGGTCGACGGCCGCTATCGCTCGGACGGCGCACACTTCGCGCTGACCTGCACCGGCGGCGCCCGGGCCAAGTGCATGCGCTGGGGCTACCGTCCCTGGGACCGCGCGCCCGGCACGCCGAAGGCGCAGATGTACGAAGCGTGCGTGCAGATGGTCCGCGCCGACTATTGCGGCGACGGCACGGCGACGACGCGCGAAGGCATGACCATCGACATCTACGACCGGCACGGCGTGCAGAAATCCGAGAGCGGCGAAGACTTCCGCTTCGAAGCCGGCCGGGCGCCGACCGGCGCGGTCTGCGTCAATCACGTGCGCGTGCCCGGCAACGTCACGCTCGATGCGATCGCGGCGCGCTGTCCGCGGCTCAAGGGCGCGCTGGGCGAGCGCTGCGACGAGGCGGCCGCGCGGACCGCCGGCGCGGTGCTGTTCAATCGGTCGCGCTGAAACGAAAAGCGAGTGAGTGAAGCGGAGTGAAAACGAGCGAGAGCGGGCGGCGCACCTTGCGTTCTCTCGTTTGTCATTCTTCTTCACTCTCCCTCACGCGGTTGCGGTTCCCCGCGCTCGCCAGCAACCTACGCGTTCAGCCGCCGCAATCAACTGCCGAGTCGAACCGATGGATGCACAACGCTGGCGTCAGGCGCGCGACCTGTTCGAGACCGTCGTCGACCTGGGTCCCGATCACTGGGAAGCGCAGCTGCTGCGGCACGCGCCCGAGGATGCGGCGCTGCGCGCCGAAGTGCTCGCGCTGCTGCATGCCGACGCGGCGGCGACGCGTGCGACCGGCATGCACGAACAGGTGCCCGACCTCGTCGCCGGTCTCGCCCAGGAACTGACCGGCCGCAACGCCGCGGCGGCGGCCGCCGTGCGCAGCGGCGACCGGCTCGGTGCGTTCCGCCTGGTCCGCGAGATCGGCCGCGGCGGCATGGGCGCGGTCTGGCTTGCCGAGCGTGCTGACGGCCAGTTCTCGCAGACCGTCGCGATCAAGCTGATCCGCGGCGGCTGGGACGTCGCCGAAACCCATTCGCGCTTTCTCGCCGAGCGCCAGATCCTCGCGAGCCTGCAGCATCCGAACATCGCGCATCTCGTCGACGGCGGCGTCGCCGCCGACGGCCGACCGTGGCTCGCGCTCGAATACGTGTCCGGTACCGACCTGCGCCAGTGGTGCGACGCGCACGCGCTCGACCTGCGCCGGCGGCTCGCGCTGTTCCTGACTGTCTGCGAGGCGGTCGAACACGCCCACCAGCGGCTCGTCGTGCATCGCGACCTGAAGCCGTCGAACATCCTCGTCAGCGACGACGGCGTCGTGAAGCTGCTCGACTTCGGCATCGCCAAGCTCATCGATCCGCAGTCGGCCTCGGTCAGCGCGACGCGCATCTTTACGCCCGAGTACGCCGCGCCCGAACAGGTGCGCGGCGAACTCGTCACGACCGCGGTCGACATCCATGCGCTCGGCCTGCTGCTCTATGAATTGCTCAGCGGGCAGCGGCCCTACGCGACCGAGAATTCCACGCCGGCCGCCTACGAGCGCGCCATTCTCGACCAGGAGCCGACGCGCCCGAGCCTGCGGCTCACGCGCGACACGCCGCAGGCCGAGGCGATCGCGGCGAAGCGGCACCTGACGCCCGAGCGCCTGCGCCGCGAGCTGCGCGGCGACCTCGACGCCATCGTGCTCAAGGCACTGCGCAAACAGCCCGCGCAGCGCTATGCGAGCGTCGGCGAATTCGTCGCCGACGTGCAGCGCTATCTGCGGCATCAGCCCGTGCTCGCACGCCGCGGCAACTGGCGCTATCACGCGACGCGCTTCCTGCAGCGGCATACGGCGTCCGTCGCGCTCGGCACCGTGGCGGCGCTCGCGCTGGCCGCAGGACTCGGCGTCGCGGTGTGGCAGGCGCGCGTCGCACGTGCCGAACGCGACACCGCGCGCGAAGCGCTCGGCTTCATGACGACGCTGTTCGACAACGCCGACCCCGCGCGGCGCAAAGGCGAAGCGCTCAGCGTGCGCGACCTGCTCGACGCCGGCGTGGAAAACATGCGCACGGCGCTGCCGCGGCGCGACGTGGCGCGCGGCCGCCTGCTGCTGACCATGGCATCGGCCTATCTCGGGCTCGGCCAGCGCGAGCCCGCCGTACCGCTCGTCGACGAAGCGCTCGCGATCGCGCGCGCCGCCGGCGATCGCGTGCTCGAGGCCTCCGCGCTGATCCAGCAGTGCCGCCATCTCGATCTCGGCAATGAATCCGAGCGCTGCCCGGCGCTGCTCGATCGCGCCGAGAGCCTGCTCGATCCGCGCGATCCGGCACAGGCGAAACTCGTCGCCTACGCGCTCGCGCTGCGCGTCTACGGTCTGCAGCTCGACAACCGCTACGAGGACATCGCGACGGCAATGCGGCGCGGCCTTGCGCTGCTCGACGACTCGCCCGACCACCGCTTCCTGCGCGTCGAACTCGCCGGACATCTCGCATTCGCGCTCGACAAGCTCGGCCGCGCCGCCGACGCGGAAGCGGTGCTGCGGCCCTACCTCGACCGGCTGCGCGGCGACGCAACCGCGGAACGCGTGCTGCTGGCCGACACGCTCGGTACGCTCGCGACGGCCGTCGCGCACCAGCAGCGCGTCGACGAGGCGATCGCGCTGCAGCGCGAGGCACTCGGAGTCATGGAAAAACTCTACGGCGCCGACGATCCCGCGATCACGCCGCAGCTCAACAGTCTGGCAGTCCAGCTCAATGCAGCCGGACGCGTCGAGGAAGCGCTGCCGCTGCTCGAACGCACGGTCGCGCTGGACCGGCGCCGCGGACCCGACGCGACGCACGAACTCGCGAGCAGCCTGTGCAACTACGGCGGCCTGCTGCTGATCGCCGGCCGCGACGCCGACGCGCGCGCGCCGCTCGACGAATCGATCGAGGTCGCCGCGCGCAGCGACATCGCGATGGAACTCGGCCGCTGCCTGCTGTGGCGCGCGACTCTCGACGTGATCGGCGGCGACGCGGCGGCCGCGCGGCGCGACGCCGCGCGCGCGCGCGAGGTGCTCGCGCCGACCTACGGGCCCGACACCGACCTGATGCTGCGCATCCGCAGTGCCGATCTCGCGGCGCACTGGCGCCTGCGCGCGCCGGTCGCGGAAAGCTGCGGCGAGGCTGCCGCGGTCGCCGCGGCGTTCGCGGCGTCCAGGCGCGCCGACGGTCCGGACGCGCGCTTCGCGGCCTTCCTCGCGGCGCTCTGCAGCGAAGGCCGCGCGGTGGCGGTCGACGCCGCGGCGCGCGCGCGCGACGCACTCGTCGCCGGCCTGTCGCGCGGCGCGCAGGATCCGCGCGCACGCATGGCGGCCGCACTCGTCGCCGGCTGGTCCGCGCGCCGCTGAGTAAAACCCCCGTGCCGCGCGTGCGCGGGTTTGCGCTACCGTGCGCGGGCGATCCGGCGAAGAGGGGAGCTTCATGGACGCGCAACGCTGGCGGCGCATACGCGAGCTGTTCGACCGCGCGAGCGAACTCGCGCCGTCGCAGTGGGAAGACGCCCTGCGCGCGGCCTGTCCCGACGATGCGGCACTGCGCGCCGACGTGCTCGATCTGCTGCGCGCCGACGCCGACGCGACCGATCGCACCGAGATGCTCGCGCAGGCGCCCGACGTCGTCGCCGGGCTCGCCGAGCAGCTCGACGCTGCATCGAGCGCGGCGTACGAGGGGCTCGTGCTCGGGCCGTTCCGGCTCGTGCGCGAGATCGGCCGCGGCGGCATGGGCGCGGTCTGGCTCGCCGAACGCATCGACGGCCAGTTCGCGCAGGTGGTCGCGATCAAACTGGTGCGCGGCGGCTGGGATACGGCCGAGACCCAGGCGCGGTTTCGCGCCGAGCGGCAGATCCTCGCGTCGCTGCAGCATCCGAACATCGCGCATCTCGTCGACGGCGGCGTCAGCGCCGACGGCTGGCCGTGGCTCGCGCTCGAATACGTCGACGGCGTCGATCTGCGCGCGTGGTGCGATGCGCAGCGGCTCGACCTGCGCGCGCGGCTCGCGCTGTTCCTGACGGTCTGCGAGGCGGTGCAGCATGCGCATCAGCGTCTCGTCGTGCATCGCGACCTGAAGCCGTCGAACATCCTCGTGAGCCGCGACGGCGTCGTGAAGCTGCTCGATTTCGGCATCGCGAAACTCATTGCCGAGGACGCCGCCGCGACCAGCGCGACGCGCATCTTCACGCCGGAATACGCCGCGCCCGAACAGGTGCGTGGCGAGGTCGTGACGACGGCGGTGGACATCTACGCGCTGGGCCTGCTGCTCTACGAACTGCTCAGCGGACAGCGGCCCTATCAGGTGGACAATTCCACGCCGGCCGCCTACGAGCGCGCGATCCTCGACCAGGAGCCGACGCGGCCGAGTCTTGCCGTGACGCGCGATCCGGCACGGGCCGGCGAACTCGCCGCGCGGCGCCATCTCACGCCCGAACGGCTGCGCCGCGAGCTGCGCGGCGACCTCGACGCGATCGTGCTCAAGGCGCTGCGCAAGGAGCCGGCGCTGCGCTACGCTAACGCTTCGGAACTCGCCGCCGACGTGCAGCGGCATCTGGACCGCCGGCCCGTGCTCGCACGCCGCGGCGGCTGGCGCTATCGCGCCGCGCGTTTCGTGCGGCGGCACGCGCTCGCGGTCGGTCTGGCCGGACTGCTGGTCGTCGCGCTCGTCGCGGGACTCGCGCTGACGCTGTATCAGGCGCAGACCGTGCGGCGCGAAGCGCAGAAGTCGCGCCAGGTGCTCGACTTCATGGTCGGCGTGTTCACGAGTGCGGACACCGGCAAGACCGGCGGCAAGGCCATCACCGCGGTCGAACTGCTCGATCAGGCGCGCGAGCGCATCCGCAGCGAAGTGCAGGATCCCGCACCGCGCAGCGAGCTGCTGCTCGCGATGACGCGCGCCTATCGCGGCGTCAGCAACGCCGTCGACACCCTGCCGCTGACCGACGAAGCCGTGAGCTTGCGCCGCGGCATGAACGATCCGCAGCTGCTGGCGCGGGCGCTCGCGCTGCGGTCGGCCTCGCAGCAGGACCTCGGCAAGCATGACGATGCCCTCAAATCGCTCGACGAAGCGGCCGCGCTCGCGCTCGGCCGCGGGGCCGACGCCGACAAGACCCGCATCGAAGTGCAAAGCCGCCGAGCGAACGCGCTGATGAGTCTCGGCCGCGTCGTCGAAGCGGAACAGGCATTCGGCGACGCGTATGCACGGCGGCGCCAGCTGCTCGGCGACGACGATCCACTCACGCAGGAGACCGGCATACGCTGGGTACGCGCACTGCTGAACACCGACCAGTTCGCGCGCGGCCGCGAAGCGGTACAGCCCATCGTCGACACGCTGCGGCGCGGCGGCGCGGAACGGGCGACCGAACTCGCCGGCGCACTCGATGCGCTCGGCGCGGGCTGGCGGCACGATGATCCCTGGCAGCACCTGCGCTACAGCCGCGAAGCGCTGGAACAGGAGCGCGTCGCCTACGGCGACACGTCGACGCATACCGCGCTGCGCATGGGCAACCTGGCCGACCAGCTGACCGAAGTCGGCGAATACGCCGAAGCGCTGCAATGGGCGGACAAGGCGCTCGCGCTGCGCCGTGCGCACGCGGCGGAAAACCCCGGCAGCATCTATCAGCCGCTGGTGACGCTGGCGACCGTGCATCTGCGCCGCGGCGATGCGGTCACGGCGCTGCCGCTGCTCGACGAAGCGATCGCCCTGCGCGACAAAGGTCAGCCCAAGCCGCCGCTGTCGGTGGCCTGGGCCATCGCGCTGCGCGGCCACGCGCGCTACCGGTCGAACCGCAATGACGACGGCCGCGCCGATTTCGACCGCGCGGCGCTCGGCTTCGAAGTCATGCCGGCCGGCACCTGGCGCACGGCTTCGCTCGCGATCGAACGCACCGTCGCCGAACTGCCGGTTACGCCGGGCTACGACTGCGCGGCCATTGCAGCCGCCGCGCGCGATGTCGAACAGGATCTCGGGCCGAAGCCGTTGCTCGCGCAGTTCAGCCGCGCGGCTGCCGCCGCCTGCCGGCTGCGCGCGGGTGATGCGGCCGCCCAGGCCGTGCTGCTCGAGATGCAGACGGCGCTGCGCGCGAGGCTGCCGGCCGATGACGCGCGGCTGCGCTGGATCGACAGTTTTTCAGGAATGGACAAATAGCTTCGTTGCGGATTCGGTTCCGCTCCCGGTTCCCGACAGCGGTCGTGCAGAGCGCTCACGATGCGAACGTTCCCGCTCCCCGATTCCCGATTCCGCGCGGGAAGGTTACGCTCGCGCGGCGCTCACCCGCCAGGAACCGCCATGTCCGCTCGCCGCACGCTGCCTGCTGCCTCGTTTGTCGTCGTTGCTGCCGCTTTCCTCGCGCCCGCGTCTGCGGCGCAGGCGTCTTGGCTCACCGGCTCGTGGTTCGGGCTGTCTATGTCCTGGGCCGACCAGAAGCCGGCCGAAGGATGCATTCCGAGCGAAATCGACGACTGCGGCGTGCAGGAACCGCAGTAAGACAAGGCGGGCATCGAAGCCTGCCTCGCGGTATCCGCTCATACGACTCCGGTATGGCGCTCCCACAGCACTTCGAACTGCCCGCCGAAGCAGCGCACGAGATAGCCGTCACTGCTGACGACGAGGTTCTCGTCGTTGCTCAGGCTCGCGCTGCGGGTCCAGTTGAAGCTGCCGTTCGCGAGCAGCTTCGTGTCGAACAGTGCGAACTTGTGGTGCATGTGGGCAGGGCTGCGGTCGAGGCGGATCTCGACGCCGGCGTCGGCGAGCTGCGAGACGTCGCTGCCGGAATCGAAACGCTTGTCGTCGTCGCTGATGATGCGCACGCGCACGCCGCGGCGGTGCGCGGCCAGCACTTCGCCGGTGAGGCGGTCGTCGGCGAGCGTGAACACGCAGATGTCGATCTGCCGGCGCGCGCCGGCGCAGAGTTCGCGCAGCTTGCGCAGGCAGGCGTCGCCCGGCGTGAAGTAGGCGCTGTGCGCGGCGGCGGCAACCTGGCTCGACAGGTCGAGCGTGCGCACGACCTGCTCGAGCCAGCGCAGTACGCCGTCGGCCTGCGCCGGCGCGGCCGCGATCTGCGCGCGCGCGATCGCGAACGCGGTGTTGCGCAACCGGCGCACGTGTTCGAGCGAGAGCTGCGCGCCGATCTCG
>CAMLLF010000106.1 GCA_946480705.1 uncultured Lysobacteraceae bacterium
ACTTTCCGGGCGTCACGCTGGTCGGCGTGTTGTGCGCGGACACCGGGCTCAACTGGCGCGCCGGTGCTTCGGCAGATGGCCGACGAGAAACTGCATCTGGTCGGCGAGGATGTTGCGGTTGGACAGGATCAGGTGCTCGACCCAGCTCGGACGGTAGGGCACCGCGAGCAGCGGCATGCCGGCTTGCTGCGGCGTGCGGCTGCCTTTCTTCACGTTGCAGTGCAGGCAGGCGCTGACGACGTTCTCCCACTCGTCGAGACCGCGCTTGGACAGCGGAATCACGTGGTCGCGCGTGAGCTGGTTCTTGTGGAAATGCTGGCCGCAGTACAGGCACAGGTGGCGATCGCGCGCGAACAGTGCGGTATTCGTGAGGGCCGGGGCCGGCTCGTAGCTGCCGGGTCGCGCATGACCGCGGCTGGCGACGATCGGATGCAGGTCGAGCTGGCTTTGCAGTCCCGAGTCGCGATTCATGCCGCCGTGAATCGTCAGGCACGGATCGCCGAGGGTCCAGGCGACCGCGCCGCGCACGTAGAGGCAAACGGCGTCCTGCCAGCTCATCCAGTCGAGGATGCGGCCGGTGGAATCCAGCGACAGCACGCGTGTCGTATGGATGTCGTTCCGAGTACGGATAGCGCCGAGCATTCAGTCCTCCGTTTGCGCCAACTGCGAAACGGGCGTTCCTGCCGTCGTAACTCCCTGATTGCGCGAGGAGCATAACGGAATTCACGGAGGAAGGGGCGGCGGTGCTTCGTCCGCCGCAGGCAGCGGACGAAGGCGGATCCTTCGCCGCTGCGAGCGTCCAGATCTGCTCAGTCGCCGGTCAATATCGCGGTAAACGCGCCGGGCGCCGTATTGCCGGCGAGTGTGTTGTTCTTGTAGGTGCTGAGTGCTGCACCGCCGACGGCTGCCACGCCGGTGCCGTTGCCCGATATGGTGCTATTGGATACGAAGACCGATGACGTCGCGTTCAGCGCACGGATGCCCACGGACGTGTTGTTGATCACTCGCGAATTGTTGACGTTGATTACAACGTTCGCGCCGGAACTGTTCGCGAAAATGCCGTTCTGATCGTTCTGGCTGATGAGTGAGTTATTGATGGTGGCGGTGCCCGAAACGACAGTGAGGCCGGCTTTGTTCGAGAACAGGTGCGAATCTTCCAGAATTATCGCTGCAGAACCCGCGCCCGTGGGGGCGACCGAAATTGCCGAGCCGCCGGTTACCCGCGAAATCGTCGTATTTCGCAGAAACACACGGGCATTTCCGCTCGGAGTCATGTCAATGCCGTTGCCGGTCATGCCCTGGATCGTGCAGTCCTCGAGCACGATGCGGCCGCTGTTGACGATGCGGACACCGTTGATGCCGGTTCCGGCGCCGTTGATATGGATGCTGCGCAGCGTGACCGTGTCGGTCGCGTTCGGCACGTTGATAATGACCCCGTTGGTGCCGGCGTTGAGGATGCTGCCGAGCTGACCGTCGGTTTCGATCGTGATCGGCTTGGTGATGTTGATGGCGCCGAAGCCGCCCGGATCGAGCACGCTGATCGCACCGCCGGTGGCAGTCTTCGAAATCGCACCCGCAAACGTCTTGCACGGCGCAGTCCGGCTGCACGGATTCGCATCGTCGCCGACGCCGGATACCCACGTGCGAGTGGCCTGGGCGTAGGCGCTGCCGGCCAGGAGCGCATACAGCGCGACGGCCGCGACGAGGTGACGGAACACGGTGGAAGGTTTCATGGATTACCCCTGTGAATGGACGAGTGAGAAACACCGCGCCGGGCGTGGACCGGTCCTGATCGCAAAGCGCATAAAGGCCGTCGGAACTATTGCCGGCGACAGCGAAACGCGCGGACCCGTCGCCCCCCGGCCGGTCCGGTGCGGATTGTATGCCTCCCCCCGTCTCACGGCGTGAGGGAAACGCGCACTGTCGCGGCTTACTTGACGGGCTTGACCATGCGCAGCAGCTCGACCCCGTAGCCCTTGCGTTCGTAGAGGGAACGCGCGCGGGCGTTGCCCTCGAACACGGCCAGCGTCACATGGCGGCAATGGTGTTCGCGTGCGAATCGCTCGCTGTAGGCGAGCAGCGCGCTGCCGACGCCCTTGCCGTCATGGCCGGGCGCTGTGACCAGGTCGGAAACATGGCAATTCTGCGCACCTGTGAAAAAGTCCGTCATGAGCTGCAGGTGCAGGAAACCGACGAGCTCGCCGTCGTCGTCTTCGGCGACGAACAAATGGGAGCCCGCGGGCTGCTCGCGCAGATGGCGCGCGATGTCGCGACGTATGCCTTCGGCGGTTTCGCCGCGGCGCCGCCAGCGCGGCAATTCGAAATCCACGAAACGATCGACAAGGCCCAGGATGAAATCGTCGTCGCCGGCATCGGCCAGGCGAATGTGGATACCGGCTTGTTGGTCCATGGTCGCTGCGTTCGGAGTGGAGTGCCGCCGTTTTTCGCGCGGCGCCACCGGCCCTGCGCGACGTACGCAACTTAAGCCAAGGCCGGGGCGCCGCGCCAGTCCTCTCCTGCCGGCGACCGCGCGTGCGGCCGCCGGCGGAGCCTGTCTCAACCGAACAGAGCGTCCGGCATCGCCATCAGACTTTCGGCGCCGGCCCGGATCGCCGCTATGTGCCCGCGCGTGCGCGGCAGCAGGCGCGAATAGTAGAAGCGGGCGGTCAGGCGCTTGGCCTGCTTGAACTCGGCGCTGTGCGCCGATGCGTCGGCGGCGGCCACGCTGCGCGCCCAGAAATAGGCGAGCGCGATGTAGCCGGCGTAGAACAGATAGTCGACCGCGGCGGCACCGAGTTCCTCGGCATCGCCCATCGCTTTCTTGCCGATTTCCTGGGTCAGCGCGATCCATTCCTGAGTCAGTTCGGCCAGCGGCCTGATGAACTCGACGAGTTCGGGATTGGCCTGCTGCGCCTGGCAGAACGCGCTGATTTCCTCGACGAAATGGCGCAGTCCGGCGCCCTGCAGCTGCATGATCTTGCGGCCCAGCAGGTCCAGCGCCTGGATCTGCGTCGTGCCTTCGTAGATCGTCGTGATGCGCGCATCGCGCATGAACTGTTCCATGCCCCATTCGGCGATGTAGCCGTGGCCGCCGAAGATCTGCATCGCGTTGTAGGTCGACTCCTGCGCGGTCTCGGTCAGCATCGCCTTCACGATCGGCGTCATGAATCCGAGCAGCTCGTCGGCGCGCTGGCGCTCGGCCGCGTCGTCGCTGCGTTCGATGACGTCGACCAGCAAGGCGGCGTAGTAGCCGAGCACGCGGCCGCCTTCGGCGAAGGCTTTCTGCGTGAACAGCATGCGGCGGATGTCCGGGTGCACGATCAGCGGATCGGCCGGCTTGTCCGGGCGCTTCGGGCCGCTCAGCGAACGCATCTGCAGCCGGTCGCGCGCGTAGGCCAGCGAGTTCTGGTATGCGCGCTCGGTCAACGCGAGGCCTTGATAGCCGACCGCGATGCGTGCGGTGTTCATCATGGTGAACATCGCATTGAGGCCCTTGTTCGGCTGGCCGATCAGATAGCCCTCGGCGCCGTCGAAGTTCATGACGCAGGTCGACGACGCCTTGATGCCCATCTTGTGCTCGATCGAACCGCAGGCCAGCGTGTTGCGATCGCCGACGCTGCCGTCGCGTGCGACCTTGAACTTCGGCACGATGAACAGCGAGATGCCCTTGGTGCCGGGCGGTGCGTCGGGCAGGCGCGCGAGCACGAGGTGCACGATGTTCTCGGTCAGATCGTGCTCGCCGGCCGTGATGAAGATCTTCGTGCCGCTGACGCGATAGGTGCCGTCGGCGGCCGGTTCCGCCTTGGTCTTGAGGAGGCCCAGGTCGGTGCCGCAGTGCGGCTCGGTCAGGCACATCGTGCCGGTCCAGCGCCCCGAGACGATGGGCTTGAGGAACACCTCGCGCTGCCACTCCTCGCCGTGCTGCTTCAGTGCTTCGCTCGCGCCGTGCGACAGCAGCGGGAAGTTCGCCCACGACAGGTTGGCCGAATCGAGCATTTCCTTGACGACGGCGCCGATGCCTTCTGGCATGTGCTGGCCGCCGTACTGCTCGGGCGCGTTGAGCGCGGCCCAGCCGCCGTCGCAGAACTGCGCATAGGCTTCCTTGAAGCCTTTCGGCGTCGTCACGACGCCGCCGGCGAAGCGGCAGCCTTCCTGATCGCCGCTCTGGTTCAGCGGCGCAAGCACCTGCTCGGCGAAGCGCGCGGCTTCATCGAGCACGGCGTCGCAGACGTCGCGCGTCGCCGCATCACCGCCGGGCAGGCGTGCGAACAGGGCCTCGGCCCCGAGCACGTCGAACAGGGCGAAACGCATATCGGTCAGCGGGGCGGCGTACTTGCTCATGAGTCAACCTTCTGTTCGTCAACGGTAGGTATTGGGCCGGCCCGGCACCGGCGACAGCCGGCTGGACTGGCTCAGCGGGAATTTCTTCGAGGGTTCGCCGGTTTCGATGCCGCCGCGCAACTGGTAGCCGATGCTGCCGCTGCGCGCCGCCTCGGTGAGTTTCGCCGCCGCCTCGTGGCTCGGCGCGAGCGTCGCTTCGACGACGTCGGCGGACTGGCCCGGGATTTCGAGCATCGGGCGCAGGAAGATCGCGCCGGCGTTGCTGCCTTCGATCTCGAGGCCGGCCTCGAGCGTGTCGAACCGCATCGCCACGGTGCTGAAGTTCTGCACGCGCAGTTCGATCAGCCAGCGTCCGTCGGCCTGTACCGACAACTGCTGGACGCTGAGCGCGGGCGGGTTGATGCGACGGACGGGCTTGCCGCCGCCGCAGGCGGCGAGCAGGACCAGGGACACGAGGACGAGCGTGAAGCGAACCAGGTACGACGGCTTCATGGATGGACCTCAAACGATTGTTTGAATGTTAGCGTGCGGCCGGCGGCGCGGGCAAAGGGCAGCGGCCGGACAGCCTAGTTTGGCCGATCTGACCCGACGATGATCAATGCTGGCGATGCGTTCCTTTCATCGTCCCGGTGCCCTGCGATGTCTGCATGCCGGGCGATGCAGGCGTCGGGATTCCGCGCGTCCGATCGGTCCCGACGCGGCTGTCGCCGGCGCGGATCCGCTGCGCCGCCAAAATTTTTGCCGTGCACGAACCGGAAGGCGAATCGACCGGCCGGCATTGACCGCTTCGCGCCCTGCGGAACCGGGAAACCCTCCCCGCCGATCGGGAGGGTCATGTCGCGCGCAACCGGGTTCAGTCGATGCAACCGAGCCCGTCGAGCGTAGTGAGCCGCTCGATCGTCATCGTGCCGGTCGGCGTGAACGCCGGATCGGCCGTGGTCCAGGCGACGGTCGCATGGTCGCAGACGATCGTGCCGCCGTTGGCGAAGCGCGCGTTCGCAAAGGTTCAGCGCACCGGTGCCGCCGAAGCGAACAACGGAAGCAGGAGCAGCAGCAGGCAGGCGGCGTACGCCGCGCGGCGCACCCGGGGCATGGAGCAAACGGACATGGTTTCCCCTGATTGGAAACGTGATCGATGATGCGATCCGTCCCCGGGCGGCATTCGGCCGGCCATGGCTGTGCCCGCACCTGGACGCGGACTCGCGGTATCGACGATACCGCAGGCCGTCACACAGCGAGTCGTTCAGGCTCGTTGCGACCTGTGTCGCGCAGTTCATCGGCCGGCGCGGGTTTGCGCTAGCATTGCCCCCCTTCGCCTTCCGGCAGAGGTATTCGTTCCATGCGCCAGTAATGCCGCCGTCGTCCTGACGGCCCGTCCGAACCCGTTCCCGTCGAACGGATCGCGCACCGGCATCTCCTGGAGTCCGCATGAACACCGTCTTCGCCACGCTCGAACGCGTGTCGTACGCGCTGCCTGACGGCACGCGCCTGTTTTCCGATTTGAACCTCGTGCTCGACGGGCGCCGCACTGCGCTCGTCGGCCGCAACGGCGTCGGCAAGAGCGTGCTCGCCGACATCGTCGCGGGACGGCGCGCACCGTCGGCCGGGCGCCGCCTCATGGGAGTGCGCGTTTTCCACTTGTCGCAGAATGTCGCGCCGGCGCCGGCCGCGACGGTCGCCGCGCTGGCCGGCGTCGGCGCCGAACTCGCGGCGCTCGGGCGCATCGAGGCCGGCAGCGTCGACGAGCGCGACTTCGCGATCCTCGGCGAGCGCTGGGACCTGCGCCATCGCCTGACCGCACTGCTCGAGCGCGGCGGACTGGGTCACCTGCGGCCGGACCAGGCGGCAGGAACCTTGAGCGGCGGCGAACAGACGCGCGTCGCGCTGCTCGGCGCCTGGCTCGCGGACGCCGACCTGCTCGTGCTCGACGAGCCGACGAATCATCTGGATCGCGCGCAGCGCGCCGCGCTGCGCGCGCAGTTGCGGATGTGGAACGGCGGCCTGCTCGTCGTCAGCCACGATCGCGCGCTGCTGCACGAGATGGAGCGCATTCTGGAATTGACCGGGCACGGCCTCGACGACCATGCCGGCAACTACGCCGACTATCGCCGCGCGAGCGATGCGGCGCGGCAGCGGGCCGCGGAAATCCTGGAACGGCGCAAGCTCGAACGGCGGCGCGGCGAAGCCGAACTGCGCGCGCAGCGCGAGCAGCAGGAGCGGCGCGCCGCGCAGGGCGCGCGCGGTGCGCGCGAGGAGAATCAGGCGCCGATCCTGCTCGGCCTGCGCCGGCAGCGCAGCGAGAACAGCCTCGGTCGGCTCAGGCAGCAGCGGTCCGAGCGCCGTGCGGCGCTGCAGGCGGAGGTCGCCGAGGCGGCGCGTGCCGTGGTCGCCGACGAAGCGATCGTTCTGTTCGCGCCGGATTCCGCCGCCGCGCACGCGCGTCGAGCCTTCGTGCTCGACGGTGTCGTGCTGCCTCACGGCATCGCCGGTGGCGCACCGCTCGACCTCGTCGCGCACGGCGGCCGGCGCATCGGCGTGACGGGGGCGAACGGCAGCGGCAAGTCGACGCTGCTGCGCGTGCTCGCGGGACAGCTGATGCCGCTGCAAGGACAGTGTCAGGTCGGTGTGCCGTGCGCCTGTCTCGATCAGACGCTGGGCATTCTCGATCCGGATCGCAGCGCGTTGCAGCAGCTGATTGCGCTGGCGCCGTCGACCGGCGAAGCGGCGTTGCGCTCGCGGCTCGCGCTGCTCGGGCTCGATGCCGACGCGGTCCGGCGCCCGGCCCGCGGACTCAGCGGCGGCGAGCGGTTGAAGGCGGCGCTCGCCGCCGCGCTGTACCGCGACGAGCCGGCCGGCCTGCTGTTGCTCGACGAGCCCGACAACCATCTCGATCTGGCCTCGCTGCAGGCGCTCGAACGCATGCTGCGGGACTACCGCGGCGCGCTCGTCGTCGTTTCGCACGACGACGCGCTGCTCGATGCGCTCGGGCTCGACACGCGCGTCGAGCCCGATGCGGCGGGCTGGCGGGTCTCGCCGTGGTAGCGGAATCGGAATCGGCGCACATGCAGGCGCGGCGTGCTCCGATGCCGGGGGCTTGACCCATCCGTTAGCATGCACGGATGACCTCACCCGCTCTCGAAGTCCTGCACCGCGTTTTCGGCTACGCGAATTTCCGCGGCGAGCAGGCCGCCATCGTCGATCATCTGCAGGCAGGCAACGACTGTCTCGTGCTCATGCCGACCGGCGGCGGCAAATCGCTGTGCTATCAGGTGCCGGCGCTGCTGCGCGACGGCACCGCCGTCGTCGTGTCGCCGCTGATCGCGCTGATGCAGGACCAGGTCGACGCGCTGACCCAGCTCGGCGTCGCCGCGGCGTTCCTCAATTCCTCGCTGTCGCCGCAGGCGCAGCGCGAGGTCGAGCAGCGTCTGCTGCGGCGCGAACTGAAGCTGCTCTACGTCGCGCCCGAGCGGCTGCTCGGCGAGCGCATGCTCGACCAGCTCGAGCGCGTGCCGATCTCGCTGTTCGCGATCGACGAAGCGCATTGCGTGTCGCAGTGGGGGCACGACTTCCGGCCCGAATACCGCGGACTCAACCTGCTGCACGAGCGCTTCCCGCAGGTGCCGCGCATTGCGCTGACCGCGACCGCCGACGCGCCGACGCGCGCGGAGATCGTCGAGCGGCTCGGTCTCGACGGTGCGCGCCAGTTCGTCGCGAGCTTCGATCGCCCGAACATCCGCTACCAGGTCGTCGAGAAGCACAACGCGCGCCGGCAACTGCGCGAATTCCTCGCCGACCGGCACGACGAGTCGGGCATCGTCTATTGCCTGTCGCGCAAGAAAGTCGACGAGACCGCCGCGGCACTCGTCGAGGACGGCTTCGACGCGCTGGCGTATCACGCCGGCATGGAACAGTCGGTGCGTGCGGCGAATCAGCAGCGCTTCCTGCGCGACGACGGCGTCGTCATGGTCGCGACCATCGCGTTCGGCATGGGCATCGACAAGCCCGACGTGCGCTACGTCGCGCACCTGGACCTGCCCAAGAGCATGGAAGGGTATTACCAGGAAACCGGTCGCGCCGGTCGCGACGGCCTGCCCGCGGAGGCGTGGCTCTGCTACGGCCTCGGCGACGTCGTCACGATGAGCCAGATGATCGCGCAGTCGGAATCCGGCCAGGAACGCAAGCGCGTCGAGCGCGCCAAGCTGGAAGCGCTGCTCGGTTACGCCGAGGCGACCGGCTGCCGGCGCCGCCTGCTGCTCGCCTATTTCGGCGAGACGCGCGGCGAAAATTGCGGCAACTGCGACAATTGCATAAATCCGCCGCGCAGCTGGGACGCGACCGAGGTCGCTCAGAAGGCGCTGTCGGCGGTCTATCGCACCGGACAGCGCTTCGGCGTCGGTCATCTGGTCAGCGTGCTGCGCGGCGAGGACAACGAGCGCCTGCGCAACTGGAATCATCACGAGCTCAGCGTCTACGGCATCGGCCGCGATCTCGACGCGCGCCAGTGGAGCGGCGTCTTCCGGCACCTCGTCGCGGCCGGTCATCTCGCGGCCGATCACGAAGGCTACGGCACCCTGCATCTGACCGGATCGAGCCGCGGCGTGCTCAAGGGCGAGGCGCGCGTGCTCATGCGCTTCCAGGCCGGCGAGGAACAGCGCCGCGCGGAACGCAAGGCTTCGCGCAAGGGCGGCCGCGGCGCGACCGCGCACAACAGCCTGCAGATCGCCGACGACGAACGTCCGCTATGGGACGCGCTGCGTGCCGTGCGCGCGCGGCTCGCGAAGGAACAGAACGTGCCGGCCTATGTGATTTTCCACGACGCGACCTTGCTCGACATGCTGCGCGAACATCCGACGTCGATGCGCGAACTCGCGCAGATCAGC
>CAMLLF010000107.1 GCA_946480705.1 uncultured Lysobacteraceae bacterium
GTTCGCGCACCGAAAAACGCCGCAAAGTCGTGCAAGTCGACCGATGCGTCCTGAACGGCATGCAGGCTGCGCGGGTCGACGCGGCGGACTCGGCGTCGCGGGCAAAGATTCGCGGCCGCCGGAATGCGCGGCAAATCGCGGACACGGCACGCGAAACCGCCGTGCCCATGGGCTCCGGCGCGGCGCGGCGCGGCCACGGCACGGTTTCTGCGTCGCCGGAGGCAACCCGGCCCGCGTCGCGGAGGTCTTCGATGAAACGCGTGATTCCCGCAGCGTCCCTGCTGTTGTTCGCCGCCGTCGCAACGGCGGCGCTGCAAGGCGAGAAACCCCAGCCCGTCGACTCGGCGCGGTCGCAGGAAAATCCCGAGCAGCGCGAGCCGCCGAAGAAACCGATGCCGCCGCTGGCCGACGACAAGCGCGGCGACGTCTCGACGAAGTCGTTCGAACAGCTCGACGAAAACAAGGACGGCAAGCTCAGCAAGGACGAACTCGGCGCCGACGAAGCCGAAGGCATGGATTTCAGCAAGATCGACCGTGACGGCGACGGCACGATCTCGCGCGACGAATGGAACGCGCACTGGTCGGGCCGCCACGACAAGCACTGAACTCGCCGCACGAACACTGCACGACAACCCCGACAAGGAGAACGTTATGACGCTGTCGACCCTGCTGTTGATCGTCCTCGTGCTGCTCATCATCGGCGCACTGCCGACCTGGCCCTACAGCCGCAGCTGGGGCTATGCGCCGGGCGGCGGACTCGTCGTGGTGCTGGTGATCGTCGCCGTGCTGATATTCGGCGGGTACATCTGATGAACGCGTTCGGTGGGACGCGCGTCGACGATTTCGTCGACGGCGGCACCGCGTTCGACGGACTCGATACATTCGCGTCGGCGCTGGTCGCCGACGCCTATGCGGTGCGCGAACCCCAGGCCCAGTCCACGCCCGAGCGCGACGACGAGAACGTCGAACCAGGGCATCTCGCCGATCCGCTCGAACCGCGCAAGGGACACCGGCCGAAACCGAACGAGCCGCTGCCGGTCGACGCGCCGCCGGTGCCGAAGCTCAGGCCGCTGGAGTGAGGACATAGCCCGCGTGCGTGTGTTGCGAATGCAGGTTGCGGTTCGCTGCGCTCACCACAACCTGCATCCCGGCGGGGTTTTTCGCCGCCGATCAGTGCAGCCGCACGCCGTAGGCGCGCCAGAGGCAGACCTCGCCCTGCGGATCGACGAGCGCGACGTCCGTGGTCACGCCGGTGTCGCGCCAGCCGGTCTCGGCCATGTCGAGCGCATAGTCGATCGCGTCGCAGCAGCTCGTATGCGTTGCGAGCAGCACGTCGCCGGCGAGGATCGACCAGGTTCCATCGTGCAGGTGTGGACAAATTCTGAAGCTGAGGTGAGCGAGCATGATCGGACCGCTGCAGGGGGGACGGCCTCTGCGCTCAGCAGGTTGCGTGCCACCGCGGGGAATCGGCAACGGGAATCATGAAATGCGCGGGACGAGCGGTGCCGATGTTTGACGCAAATCGGTGTTCGGTTGGTGCGCCGCGCCGCATGCATCGTGAAACGCATTCGAAAAACGTCACGAACGGCGCGCGCGACGAGCCGTCGATCAGCGCGCGAAAATTCGTCGCGACGCGTGAAGAAACCGTCGACTCATCGCCGTGCCGAAAGAAATACTTTCAGCCCGCCGCAAGAATTTCCGCCGTCACGACGCGGCCATCTCGCGCGCACGCAACCGCGCGAAGGCGCCGTCGGCCAGCCCGCTGCTCAACGTCGTGCCCGCGAGAATGATCGCGCCGCCGACCAGCATGTCCGCATCGATGCGCTCGCCGAGGAACAGCCAGCCCCAGAACACGCCGAACAGCGGGATCAGGAACGACACCGTCATCGTGCGCGCGGCGCCGATGCGTGCGATCAGCCGGAAGAACAACAGATAGGCGAGTGCGGTGCAGAGCAGCGCGAGGGCGATCAGCGCGGCCCAGGCACGCAGCGACGGCGACGCAGCCGGCCAGTGCAGCACCGCCGGAACCGACAGCGTCAGTGCCGAGGCGGCCTGGCCGCCGGCCGCCGCGACGAGCGGTGCGACACCCGACAGATGGCGCCGGCTGAAATTGCCGGTGAAGCCGTAGCCCAGCGTGGCGAGCAGCGCGGCGCCTATCGCGAGTGCGGCGAGGCCGCCGGTGCCGGCATCGATGCGATCGCGCACCAGCCAGACGACGCCGGCCAGTCCGAGCAGCAGACCGGCGAAGCGCGGCGCGCTGAGCCGTTCGCGCAGCCACAGCGCGGCGATTGCCGCGGCATAGAGCGGCGTCGCCGCGCTCAGGGTCGCGGTCAGGCCGGTGCTGATGTGCTGGGTCGCGAACGCGTAGAGCACGTAGGGCAGCGCCGCGCCGGCGATGCCGGCGACCGCGACGGGTTTCCAGTTCGCCGCGAGTTCGCGCCAGCGGCCGCCGGCCAGCAGCAGCGGCAGCAGGCAGACCGCCGCCACGGCCGCGCGCAAACCGGCCAGCGTCCACGGTCCGAACCCGGCGGCACCGACATGCATGAACAGGTACGAGCCGCCCCAGAGCGCGCCGAGCGCGAGCAGCGTCAGGACGTCGGAAGGCTTCATGGGCTTCTCCTTGGCGGGTTGCCTGCGCATCGTCGATGCGATTCAGGACAGGAGTCAGCCTAGTGGATACGCTGGATCTGATGGAGAGCCAGGAGTTTCCGAAGTTAGTGGTCCAGTTTGAGCGAGTGACCTGCGGACCGGAGTGAGGAAGTAAAGAAAGCCGCGGCGTCGCCGCTCTCACTCGTTTCTCATTCCTCCGTCTCTTTCCTGACTCAGCAGCCGATTCACGAGCGCCGCGATCTCGTCCAGCCGCACGCAACGGTCGGCGCCGGCGATCTCCAGCGCCGACGCGGGCATCAGCTCGACTTCGGCGTCGGCGGGTTCCTGCACGACGGCATATCCGCCGCGTTCGCGGATGCGCTTCAGGCCCGCGGCGCCGTCGCTGTTCGCGCCGGTCATGATCACGCCGATCGCGCGCGCGCCGCAGGTGTCGGCAACCGACTCGAACAGCACGTCGATCGACGGCCGCGCGAAGCCGACGCGCGGGTCGACGGACAGCGCAAAGCGTCCGTCGTCGCCGACCAGCAGGTGATAGCCCGTCGGCGCGATGTAGACGTGCGCCGCGAGCGGCGTCGTGCGCTCGATCGCTTCGCCGACCGGCAATGCGCTGCTGCGTGCGAGCAGTTCGCAGAGCAGGCTCACGTCTTCGGAGCCCGTGTGGCAGACCACGACGACGGAGGCGGCCAGATCCGGCGAGAGCCCGGCCAGCAGCACGTGCAGCGCGCGCAGTCCGCCGGCCGAACAGCCGACGGCGACGAGCGGGAGCTTGGTGTTCGCTGCGGGATTCACGGGGGCGCGGGTCGTTCTCGGGCAGGACAATTCAGGAGGCGAGGTCCAGCTGGAAGATGCGCAGACGCGGATCGATCGCGCGGAAGTCCTTCGCGGCGCGCGCGAAGGCGATGTTCTCGCGCGTGCCCAGGCACAGGAAGCCCTTGCGCACGAGACTGTCGCGAAACAGTTCCAGCACGTGGTTCTGCAGCGGGTCGGTGAAATAGATCAGCACGTTGCGGCAGAGGATCAGGTGCGCCTCGCAGAACACGCCGTCGCAGACGAGGTTGTGGTTCGCGAACGTGACGTTGCGGCGCAGGCGCGCGTCGATCGTGATGAGCTCGTAGCGCGCGTGGTAGTAGTCGGCGAGCGAGTGCCGGCCGCCGGCGGCCAGATAGTTTTCCGAATACAGCCGCGCCTCGCGCGCCGGGAAGATGCCTTCCTGCGCGCGCGCGATCGCCGCGTCGCTGAAGTCGGTCGCATAGATCTGGCTGCGGTCGTAGAGTCCGGCCTCTTCGAGCAGGATCGCGAGCGAATACACTTCCTGGCCGAACGCGCAGCCCGCCTGCCAGATGTTGATCTGCGGATACGAGGCGAGCAGCGGCAGCACGTCGTCACGCAGTGCGCGGAACACCGGCGGGTCGCGGAACATCTCCGAGACCGGCACGGACAGTCCCGCGATGACCTGCGGCAGCAGTGCGTCGTCGCGCAGCACGCGTCCGGTCAGCTCGCCGATCGTCGTGCAGCCGATGGCCTGCACCAGCGAATTCACGCGGCGGCGGAACGAGGCGCGCGCGTATTCGCCGAAGTCGTAGCCGTGGCGCAGCTTCAGCGCCCGCATGAACAGGTCGAGCTCGACTTCCTCGACGTCGGGGCGCGCCATCAGCGCTGCAGCCAGACGCGCATCATCGACAGCAGCTTGTCGATGTCGAGCGGTTTCGAGAGATAGTCGCTGGCGCCGGCTTCGAGACAACGGTCGCGGTCGCCGCGCATGGCCTTGGCGGTGATCGCGATGATCGGCAGGCGACGGTAGGCGGGATCCGCCCGGATCTGCTGCATCGTCTCGTAGCCGTCCATGCCGGGCATCATGATGTCCATGAGCACGAGCTGGATCTGCGCATTCTCCTCGAGCTGGCGCAGCGCCTTCATGCCGTCCTGCGCCATCAGTACGTTGAGGCCCTTCGCGCGCAGCGTCTTGGACAACGCAAATATGTTGCGCATGTCGTCGTCGACGACGAGCACGCTGCGTCCGCTGAGGCTGCTGTCGAGCTCGCGCCGCGGCGGATGCGCGCCGGGCTTGCGGATGCTGTGCAGGAACAGGCGCACCTCGTCGAGCAGCCGCTGCGGCGAGCGCGAGCCCTTGATCACGATGCTGTCGGTGTACTGGCGCAGCTTCAGACTCTCGTCGCTGGACAGGTCGCGCGCGGAATGGATGACGACCGGCGGCGTGCCGTCGAGCCGCGCGTATTCGTCGAGAAAGTCGAAGCCCGACATGTCGGGCAGCTGCAGATCGAGGACGAGGCAGTCGAAGTGCCGCTCGCGCAGCGCGTCGAGTCCTTCGCGGCCGCTCGCGGCGTTGTCGACCTGCACCGACGAGGATGCGAGCATGTTCTGCACGATCAGGAACGAGTCCATGTCGTCGTCGACGACGAGCACGTGGCGCAGCCGGCCCTGGTCGTTCGCGAGCAGGCGGTCGAACGCGTCGGCCAGCGCTTCGCGCGGCGCGGGCTTGGTCAGGAAGCCCACGGCGCCGAGCTCGCGCCCGCGGGCGGACTCGTCCACGCCCGAGACGAAATGCACCGGAATCTGCTGCGTCGCCGGATTCGCGCGCAGCCGGCGCATCACGGCCCAGCCGTCCATGCCGGGCAGCAGCACGTCGAGCAGGATGCCGTTGGGCCGGAACTCGGTCGCGAGCGCGAGGCCGCTTTCTCCGTCGCCGGCGGCCAGCGCGCGAAAGCCCTTGGCGCGGATCTGCTCGACGAGCACGCGCGCGAACAGCGGGTCGTCCTCGATCGTCAGGATCACGGTGTCGCCGGTGCGCAGCGCGTCGCGGTCGTCGTCGATCCAGCGCGGCGGGCGCGTCGTCGGAATCGGCACGTCGGCCTGCTCCTCGGCGGCAGGCAGCGGCGCGGGCGGCGCCGCGAGCGGCGCGGGGACGGCGGCATCGCCGCTGCGCGGCTGCGTCTCGCGCGGCAGCACGACCGCGAAGCGGCTGCCGCGGCCTTCGGTGCTCTGCGCGACGATCTCGCCGCCGAGCAGCTGCGCGAGGCGGCGCGAGATCGACAGGCCCAGCCCGCTGCCGCCGAACTGGCGCGCCGTGCTCGCATCGACCTGCTCGAACACGCCGAAGATCGCCGCGAGCTTGTGCGCCGGAATGCCGATGCCGCTGTCGGCGACGGCGACGCAGAACAGCTCGCCGGCCGGGCGCTGCAGCGTGCGCGCGAGTTCCTGCGGACATGGCGCGAAGGTCACGTCGACCTGGCCCTCGCGCGTGAACTTGATCGCGTTGCCGACGAGATTGCCGACGATCTGTTCGAGCTTGGCGGCGTCGCTGAGCACCTCGGCCGGCAGCGCCGGATCGACCGACACGGCGAAGTTCAGTTCCTTGTCGCGCGCGAGCGGCCGGTACGTGCGCGTGACGGTGTGCGCGAGCGCGCCGAGCGTGACCGCTTCGACGAGCACGTCCATCTTGCCGGCTTCGATCTTGGACAGGTCGAGGATGTCGTTGATCAGGCGCAGCAGGTTGCTGCCCGCGTCGAAGATCACGCGCGCGGATTCGACCTGGTCCGGCGCGAGGCGGCCGTCGTCGTTGTCGGCAAGGCTCCGCGAGAGGATCAGCATGCTGTTGAGCGGCGTGCGCAGCTCGTGCGACATGTTCGCGAGGAAGTCGGACTTGTACTGGCTCGCGCGCGCGAGTTCCTGCGCCTTCTGCTCGGTATCGCGCTGCAGCGCCTGCAGCACGTCCTTCTGCTCGTTCAGCGTCTCGGTCTTCTGGCGCAGCTCTTCGTTGGACGCCTGCAGTTCCTCGGCCTGGACGCGCAGTTCCTCTTCGGACGCCTGCAGGCGCAGCTGCTGTTCCTCGAGCTGCGCGGTCTTGGCCGACAGGTCGTCGTTGGTACTGCGCAGTTCCTCGCGCTGCACGCGCAGCGCTTCCTCGGACGCCTGCAGCTCCTGCGCCTGGGCCTGGGTGCGCACGAGCAGCTCGCGCGTGGCGGTCGCGCGCACGAGATTGTCGAAGCTCAGCGCCGCGACCGGCAGCAGTTCGTCGAGCAGTTGCTGCTGCTGCGCGGTGAACGGCGCGAACGCGGCGAATTCGACGACGCCGAGCAGCCGGCCCTGCAGCAGCAGCGGCAGCGCCGTGACGCTGACCGGCGCGGCCTCGCCGGTCGCCGAATGGATGCGCACGTAGTCCTCGGGCACCGGCGACAGCACGATGGCGCGGCGCTCGCGCGCGCACTGGCCGGTCAGACCTTCGCCCGGCGCGTAGCGCGTTTCGAGATGACGCCGCTCGCGCAGGCCGTAGCCGCCGATGCGTTCGAGCCGCGCGTGGTCGTCGTCGCAGCGGAAGAACAGGGCGACGCCGGCGCCGAGCCGCGGCGCGAGTTCGGCGCAGAAGCGATCGGCGAATTCGTCCGCGTCCGTGCAGCGCTGCAGTACCGCGGCGATGTCGCCGATCGCGGTCTTGTTGCTGTTCTGCCAGTACGTGTCGATGGCCGCGCGCTTGAACACATCGAGCGCGCGCGCCATTGCGCCGACCTCGTCGCGACGGCGGCGCTGCGGCACGTCGACGTCGTGATCGTGCTCGGACAGTCGCGTCATGAGCCCGGTCAGCGTGCGGATCGGCTCGACGATCAGGCGCCGCGACAGCCACAGCGCGGCGAGTCCGACCGCGATCGCGACCGCGAGCATGCCGAGCACGGTGGTGCGCGTCGTCGTCGCGGCGCGGTCGAGTTCGGTGACGCGCGCGCCAAGTTCGGCGTGCGCGTTCGCGTCGATGTCGCCGAGCGCGCGATCGAGCGGCGCGCCTTCGCGCCCGTCGAGCTCGGCGAAGCGCTGGGCGAGATCATGCAGCGCGGCGAAGCGGCCGTCGCCGCGCGGCACGGCGGCGGCACCGGTCACGATCGGTCCGACGGCGCGCGCGTCCCAGTCGCGGGAACGCTGTTCGGCTTCGAGCGCGTGCGGCGCCAGCGCCGCGTCGCCGCGCGCGCTTGCGGTCAGCGCCGCGAAGGCCTCGTCGCTGCGCTTGCGCGCCACGGCGAGGCGGGCCGGACCATCGCCGGCGTCGGCCAGCAGTTCATAGACCGCGGTCTCGAGCCGGTGCATCGCGCCGCGCGCGGCCTGCACCGCATCGAGCGTCGCGACCGCGCGCTGCTGCGCGGCATGCGCGCGCGCCTGCGCGCTCAGCACGGCGACGATCACCACGCAGGCGGCGATGAAGGTCAGCAGTACGCCGGCGAACGCGACGGCGAGCTTGCGCTGGATCGGCAGATCCGCGAGCCACGACGTCGGGTTGGACGATTCTGTCATGACGCCCCCGCAATCCGTTGCCGGCCGGGCCGTCGCGACGGCCGGCGTGTCGGTTGGCTGCATGGTAGCGGAGCGGCGGCGCGGGGGAAGCGGGAAAAGCGTGCTCAGGAGTGAGAAATCAGTGAGGCGAAGCGGGCGGGGAAATAGAGGGGAGTAGGCAGGAACTGGCGTCGCAGCGGCGTGCCCGATGCGTTCCGGATCCGCTTTCTCCAGTTATTGCTACTACCCTCTGGTTTCTGCGCCTGCCGGGCCGAACAACGAGGGCATCGAAGGCAGGAACCGGCGAAAGCCCAGCCACTCGTTTCTCACTCCTCCACACGCATTCCCCGCTCGCTTCACCGCGCCAGCACCCGCAGCGCATCGAGCCCGTCCGCTTCCGCCGGCGGCTTGTCGTGCCGCCAGCGCAGGATGCGCGGGAAGCGCACGGCGAAGCCGGACTTGTGCCGCGTCGAGCGGTTCACCGCTTCGAAGCCGAGTTCGAATACCTGCAGCGGCTGCACCGCGCGCACCGGGCCGAAGCGCTCGGTCGTGTGTGCACGTATCCACTTGTCCAGTTCAAGAATCTCCGCGTCGTCGAGTCCGGAATAGGCCTTGGCGACCGGAACCAGTGCGCCGTCGTGCCAGACGCCGAAGGTGTAGTCGGTATACAGCGTGCTGCGCCGGCCGTGGCCGGACTGGGCATAGAGCAGCACCGCGTCGATCGTCAGCGGCGCGATCTTCCATTTCCACCAGTCGCCGCGGCGCCGGCCGACCTGATAGGCCGAATCGAGCCGCTTGAGCATGAGCCCTTCGACGCCGCGCGCGCGCGCGGCGTCGCGTGCCGCCGCGGCCTGTGTCCAGTCCGCGGCGTCGAGCCGCGGCGAAATGCGCAGGCGCGGATCGGCGGCGGCGGCGAGCAGCGCGTCGAGCGCGGCACGCCGCTCCGACAGCGGACGCCCGCGCCAGTCCTCGCCGTCGAGTTCGAGGAGGTCGTAGACGAGCACCCTGGCCGGCGCTTCGGCGAGGCTCTTCGCGCCGGGCTTGCGCCGCTGGATCCGCGTCTGCAGCGCGGCGAACGGCAGCGGCGCGGGCTCGTCGTCGCGCCATGCGAGCAGTTCGCCGTCGAGCACGCAGTGCCGCGGCAGGCGCGCCGCCGCGGCTTCGATTTCCGGAAACCGTCCGTCGAGGCGCTCCTCGCCGCGCGACCACAGCGCGATCTCGGCGCCGCGGCGGATCAGCTGCAGGCGGATGCCGTCCCACTTCCATTCGAGCAGCCATTCGCCGATCTCGCCCAGCGCATCGGCGGCTTGTTCGAGCGGCGAGGCG
>CAMLLF010000108.1 GCA_946480705.1 uncultured Lysobacteraceae bacterium
GCCGACGATTTGGCCCGCATCTGCGTCGCGGCCTTGTTGCGCGGCCGGCCGCAGGCCGAAGCGTGCGATCTCGCCGACAGCCGCCGGAAAATCCAGCGCTTTGGCGAGCCCGCCCTGCACGTAGGCGCTGCAGATCAGCGCCAGCGCGAGCCACTGCGCCGCGGCGGCGTCGAGACCGCGCATCGTCAGACCGCCCAGCACGCGCAGCCGAGCGCGCCCCAGAAACTTGCGAGATCGCCGGCCGGCACGGCGCTGTTCCAGGCGTGCGCATGCGCGTGGCCGTGCACGCGGCATGCTGTCGCGCAGCCGCACTGCGCCGCCATCGCGGCCGACGCTTCGGGAGCCGTCTTGCGCCACGCGCCGTAACCGCCGTACGCGCGTACCGGCGACCAGTCCGGCATGGCCGGCGGCGGCGGCGCGTCGTGCGTCGCGAACTCGCCGGCGGCATAGACGACGCGGCCTCCGACCACGGTCAGCAGCGAGGACGTCTGTGCGATCTCCTCGTCGCGGCACGCGAAGAAGTCGCGGTCCGGAACGACGAGGTCGGCCAGCTGACCGGCCTCGATGCGGCCCTTGCGACCTTCCTCGTTGGAAAACCAGGTCACGTGTTCGGTCCACAGGCGCAGCGCCTGCTCGCGGTCGAGCAGGTTGCGGCTCGGATACAGCGACGTGCCGCCGACCGTGCGGCCGGTCACCAGCCATGACAGCGAAACCCACGGGTTGTACGAGGCCACGCGCGTTGCGTCCGTGCCGGCCGACACCTTGAGTCCGGACTCGAGCATGCGCTTGAACGGCGGCGTCGCCTCGGCGGCGGCGCGGCCGTAGCGCGCGATGAAGTCGTCGCCCTGGTAGGCCATGCGATGCTGCACTGCGATGCCGCCGCCGAGCGCGGCGACGCGGTCCATCGATTCGGGCGAGATCGTCTCGGCGTGATCGAAGAACCAGTGCAGGCCGTCGAACGGAATCTCCTTGTTCACTTTTTCGAACACGGTCAGCGTGCGGGCGATGGTCTCGTCGTAGGTGGCATGCAGGCGCCAGGGCCAGCGGTTCTGCACGAGAATGCGGACCACGGCCTCGAGGTCCTGTTCCATGGTCTCGGGCAGGTCGGGACGCGGCTCGCGGAAATCCTCGAAGTCGGCGGCCGAGAACACGAGCATCTCGCCGGCGCCGTTGTGGCGAAAATAGTCGTCGCCCTGCTGGTACTTCGACGAACGCGTCCAGCGCAGGAAGTCTTCCTTCTCCTGCTGTGGCTTCTGCGTGAACAGGTTGTAGGCGAGCCGCACGGTCAACTGCCCGGCCTCGGCGAGCTGACGGATGACTTCGTAGTCTTCCGGATAGTTCTGGAAGCCGCCGCCGGCGTCGATCGCGCTGGTGACGCCGAGACGGTTGAGTTCGCGCATGAAATGGCGCGTGGAGTTGAGCTGGTACTCCAACGGCAGCTTCGGTCCCTTGGCGAGCGTCGCGTAGAGAATGCTTGCGTTGGGCTTGGCCAGCAGCAGGCCGGTCGGGTTGCCGTCGGCGTCGCGCGCGATCTGGCCGCCGGGCGGTTCGGGCGTGTCGCGCGTGTAGCCGACGGCACGCAGCGCCGCGGCGTTGAGCAGCGCGCGATCGTACAAGTGGAGAATGAACACCGGCGTGTCCGGCGCGACGGCGTTGAGTTCCTTCAGCGTCGGCAGGCGCTTCTCGACGAACTGGTGCTCGCTGAAGCCGCCGACGACACGGACCCACTGCGGCGGCGGCGTGATCGCGACCTGCCGCTTGAGCATGGCCATCGCGTCGGCGAGGCTGCGCACGCCGTCCCAGCGCAGCTCCAGATTGAAATTGAGGCCGCCGCGGATCAGGTGCAGATGGTTGTCGCAGAGGCCTGGCAGCAGGCGCCGGCCATGCAGATCGATGCGTCGCGTCGCGTCGCCGGCAGTCTTCAGGACCGCTTCGTCGCTGCCGACGGCGGTGAACTTGCCCTGCGTGATCGCGACCGCGCTCGCGGTCGGCTGTCGCGGATTCAGCGTCGTGATCTTCGCGCCGTGCAGGATCAGATCGGGATGCATGGAAACTCCTCTGCCGGGATGCTGCAGCGCGATGAACGGCGCCGCGACTGCGGCGCCGATCAACCGCCGGCGCGTCGGATCGGGCGTGGACGCCATGATGCGCCCGAACTCTCGGCTCAGCCGCGCAGGAACGCGAGCAGGTCCTGGTTGAACCGGGACTGATGCGTGACCGGCAGGCCGTGATCGCCGCCGGCGTAGACCGAGAGCTTGGCGCCTTTCACGAGTCCGGCGGTCAGTTTCGACGTCGCCTCGATCGGCACGATCTGATCGTCGTCGCCGTGGATGACGAGCAGCGGCACGTCGATCTTCTTGAGGTCCGCGGTGAAATCGGATTCCGAGAACTGCTTGATGCAGTCGTACTGGCCTTTGAGCCCGCCCTGCATGCCCTGGAACCAGAATGCATCGCGCATGCCCTGCGTGACCTTGGAACCCGGGCGGTTCGCGCCGAAGAACGACGTCGTGAGTTCGCGGTAGAAATTCGAGCGGTCCGCGAGCACGCCGGCGCGGATGCCGTCGAACACGTCCTTCGGCACGCCGTTCGCGTGATCGGCGGTCTTCAGCATCAGCGGCGGCACGGCACCGACGAGCACGGCCTTGGCGACGCGTTTCGTGCCGTGACGACCCATGTAGCGCACGATCTCGCCGCCGCCCGTGGAATGGCCGACGAGCACGACGCGTTCGAGACCCAGCTGCTCGATCAGCGCCGCGAGATCGTCCGCATAGGTGTCCATGTCATTGCCGCGGAACGGCTGGTCGGAACGCCCGTGACCGCGGCGGTCGTGCGCGATCGCGCGGTAGCCGTTCTCGCTGAGGAACACCATCTGCGCGTCCCAGGCGTCGGAACTCAGCGGCCAGCCATGCGAGAACACGACGGCCTGTCCGCTGCCCCAGTCCTTGTAGTGGATGCCGGTGCCGTCTTTCGTGCGGATCCGATGAGCGGTCGGGGGCGCGGCCGGAGCCTTGGGCTCGGCGGCCTGTGCCGACGAAATGCCCGCAGCGACGGTGGCGACGGCGGCGGCACCGAGCAGCGTGCGGCGTTCCGGACTGGCGATGTCGTTGGCGTTCATCAGTGACCGCCCTCCTGCGCGCCGAACATCGTCTTCGCGTACTGGATGCCGATGCCGTACGAGCCGCCGTGGCTGCGCGCGATGCCGGTCGTCAGCGCATAGGTTTCCGCGCGCGCCCAGTCGCGCTGCAGTTCGAGCAGATACTGCAGGCTCGTCATCGGCCGCGCGCCGGCCTGCACCATGCGATCCATCGCGCGGTCGTGCGCTTCGGCCGACACGTCGCCGCAGGCATCGGCGATCACGTAGACCTCGAAGCCCTGGTCGAGCGCCGACAGCACCGGTCCGACGATGCAGACGCTGGTCCAGAGTCCGGCCAGCACCAAGCGACCCTTGCCGTGGCGGTTGACCGCATCGGTGATCTGCGCGTCTTCCCAGCAGTTCATGCTCGTGCGGTCATAGACCGGACCCGCGTCGAAGGTGTCGGTGATCTCGGGAAACAGCGGACCGGAGAACGATTTCTCGGCGACCGTCGTGACGATGGTCGACACGCCGAAACCGAGGGCCGCCTTGGACACCAGCGCGGCGTTCGTGCGCAGCACGGTCATGTCGATGGAGTGCACCGCAAAGGCCATCTGCGACTGATGGTCGATCAGGACCAGGGTGTGATCATGCGGCGTGAGCAGCGTGTTTCCGGGTTTTGGGGTGGCCGTGGGCATGGTCAGGGTTCCGATGGAGGACGTGGCGACGAACGTCGCCCGTCCGCCGAGCTTGCGCTCGACGAGGCCGGTGCCGTAGACCAGAAAGCAGGAGGACGCGGTCCCTCTTTCGGGGGATGGCGTGCAACTATTTCTACAAACTGAAAATGCCGCGTTTGAGTGCGATCGTCACGGCGTGCGTGCGGTCGTTCGCGTCGAGCTTTTCCAGGATCCGCTTCATGTGCGACTTGACGGTTTCCTCGGAGATCGCGAGCGTCGCCGCGATGACCTTGTTCGCGCCGCCCGCAGCGACGCCGCGCAGGATCTCGACTTCGCGCGAGGACAGCGCGTCGTGCGCCGCGTTCTCGGCGATCTGCGCGGCGATTCCCGCCGGAATGCGCTTGCGGCCCGCGGCGACCGCGCGAATCGCATCGAGCAGTTCCTTGCGCAGCGAACTCTTGAGCAGGTAACCCTGCGCGCCGGCGCGCAACGCATGCAGAGCCGGCACGTCGCCGCCGTAGGTCGTCAGCACGATGATGCGTGCCGCCGGGAACTCCGCGCGGATCGCCTTGATCGCATCGAGCCCGTCCATTTCGGGCATCTGCAGATCCATCAGCGTGACGTCGGGACGCAGCCGGCGGAACGCATCCACCGCCTCGCGGCCGTTGCTCGCCTCGCCGACGAGCCGGAGATCGTCCTGGCCCTCGATCACGCCCGCGATGCCTTCGCGCAGCAGCGGGTGGTCGTCGACGCAGAGAATGCGGATGGACGCGTCAGTGTTCATGGGCGGAGCGCCACTCCTGCAGGGCGCGGCGCAGCCGCTCGCGCAGGCTGCCGCGGATCAGCGGTACCACGAGCTCGGCTTCGGTGCCGCGGCCCGCGCCGCTCCAGAGACGGAACTGCGCCGCGATCGCCTGCGCGCGTTCCTGCATGCCGGCGAGTCCCCAATGACCGGCCCTGCCTTGTTGTAGCACGTCCTCGGCGATGCCGCGGCCGTTGTCGCGAAAGCGCAGCCGCAGGTGCCGGCGCGTCCGCGAAATCTCCACCTCGATGCGTGTCGCCTCCGAATGCCGGAACGCGTTGGTGAGCATCTCGCGGCCGATGCAGTAGATCTCGTCGCGCAACGCGCGGTCGAGCTCCGGCATGCGTCCTTCGACGACGACGCGGAATTCCACATGGGTACATTCGGCGAGTTCGGCGCCGAGCGCGGCGAACGCCTCGGGCAGCGCCAGCATTGCATGCGCCTGCGACGCGCGCAGCGCGCGCACGCGGTCGCGTCCTTCGGCGATGACGCCGTCGGCGCGATCGAGCGCCGATTCGAGCGCGGCGCGCGCCGGATCGCCGTCGGACAGCCGGTTCGCGACGGCCTGGAAGCGCAGCACGAGGCCGTGCACGCTCTGCAGCAGCGTGTCGTGCAGTTCGCGTGCGATGCGCTCGCGCTCGAGGTGGCGTTCTTCGAGACGCACGCGCACCTTGTCCGCGGCAAGGCGCACGCGGCGCAGATAGAACACGAGCAGCATCGCGACGACACCCAGCGCGGTCAGCGCGACGAACCAGCGCGTTTCGGTGAAGCGCGGCGTGATCGAGAACGCGAGTCGCGCGCCCGTCGTGTTCCAGACGCCGGCATCGTTCGCCGCCTGCACTTCGAACGCATAGGACCCGGGCGGAATGTTCGTATAGAACGCCTCGCGCCGGTTGCCGGCCTCCTGCCAGCGTTCGTCGAGCCCGACGAGGCGATAACGGAAGCGCACGCGGTCGGGATTGCCGAGGCTCAGCGCCGTGTAGTCGATGCGCAGATCCGACGTGCCCTGCGGCAGCGCGACGCCGTCGCGCGGCGTGAACGCATCGGCACCGCCGCGGATCCCGAGAATCTCGATCGGCGGCGGAACCGGATTCGTATGCAGCTTCGCCGGATCGACGACGGCGAGGCCGTGATTCGTCGCGAGCCAGAGTCGGCCCGCGCCGTCGCGCACGGCCGTGTTGGCGGCTGCCGACTGCAGCGCCACGCCGGGCAGGCCGTCGGCCGCGTCGAACACGCGCGCGTCGACCGGCGCATCGGCGCCGAGGCGGGCGGCGTCGAGTTGATTCGCACGCAGCCGCACGACACCGGCAATGCCGCTGAGCCAGAGATCGCCGTTCGTCTCGTCAGCGATGCCCGTGATGCCGCGCAGGCGCGCCGCGTCGTCGATCCGGACCGCGTGCGCGCGCCCGTCGCGGATCGCCGCGACGCCGCGCTCGCCGCCGACGATGAGACCGGCCGTCGATTCGTGGAGCACTCCGACGACGCCGGTGTATGCGCGCAGGTCATGCGTGGTGCGGCGGTCGTCCTTCCACGCGGCGACCGAGCCGTTCGGATAGCCGAGCCAGACCGTGCCGTCGGAGGCCGCGAGCAGCGCACTGGCGCCGGGCTCGATCCGGCCTTCGCCGAGCCGCGTCCACGCCGCGCCGTCGTAGCGCAGCAGGCCGAGCGCATCGTGCAGGGCGACGAGGCCGCCGTCGGCCATCGGCGCAAGCAGCGCGAAGTCGCCTGCCGCCGGTGCCGGCGGCAGCGCTTCGAAGCGGCCGTCGTCGACGCGATAGATCGAATTTCCGGCCAACGCCCAGACCGTGCCGTCGCGACGCGGCGCGAGCGCGGCGATCCGTTGCGGCAGCGTCGCGAGTGCGCGCGCACCGTTCCCGTCGATCGCATGGAGCGTGCGATCGACCGATGCGAGCACGCCGAGCGCTGGCGACCAGGTCAGTGCATAGCCGAAGCGCTGCACGAAGCGCCCATCGGGAAATGCGCGCACGTTGTTGTAGCGGAAGCGGCTGAGACCGAGATTCGTGCCGACCCAGAAATTGCCTTCCGCATCGCGGTACAGCGGAATCGCGTGATCGGATGCCAGTCCGTCGGCCTCGCCGATCTTTGCCTCGACGTCGGCCGGCGCGAGCGGCGCCGTCGAGGTCGTTCGTGCGCGTATCAGGCCGCCGGTCGCGCGGTCCGTGCCCCATAGGCGGCCATCGTCGTCGAAGCGCATCCAGGCCAGGTGCAGAAACGGCTGCGGCAGCGGCATGCGCGTCGCACCGCCGAGGCGCCGGGTGCCGTAGCGCGAGTCGGATACCCACATCGTGTCGGTACGATCCGGCATCAGCGACGCGATCGCGGCGACCGCTTCGCCGGTGTCCTCGAAGCGCGCTGCGCCGGGGCGCAGCACATGAACGCGCTGCGGGCTGGCGACCCAGAGCGCACCCGCGGCGTCGGCGACGACGAAATCCGCGCGCGTCGCGGGATAGCCCCAGTCGTCGCCGACGCGCAGCCAGCGATTGCCGTCGAGGCGGCTCAGCGCATCGTAGCTCGCCGCCCACAGCCGGCCGGCGCCGTCTTCGGCGAAGCCCATGACCATGCCGGCCGGCGCGCCGTCGGCGGCACCGTAATGCGTGAAACGGCCCGTGCGCAGGACGCTGACGCCGCCGAGGTAGTAGCCGATCCAGATCGCGCCGTCGCGCGCCGTGTAGAGCGCCGTGATGTTGTTGGTCTGCGCCTGCTCGCCCGCCGCCGGAGACACCGCGCTGAAGCGCACGCCGTCGAACCGGTACAGGCCGTGGCCGGTGCCGAGCCAGAGATAGCCATCGTGCCCCTGCGTCAGCGCCCAGATATCCGCCGGTGCGCCGTGCTGCGGCGACCATGCCGTGTGGTGGTACTGCGCAAGGTCCGGCGCTGCCGGCTCGCCCGTCACAGCGAATGACCACAGCACCGCGAGCAGGGCGCTAAGGACGGAACTGACACGGCACACGCGGCTGCCCACGCCCGCTCCCCGCAACGATCGGACACGAACTGTAGAACGATTCGCGCCGGCGGCATCCCTCTTTTGTGGGATAGCGCAGCCACTCGAACGACGCTAGGCGGCGATACGTGCGCCGCCTAGGCTGCCGGCGTGCATCGACTGTATTCACTCTTTCCGCAGGGACGGCCCGGCCTCGGGCTCATCGCGCTGCGCGTCTGCGTGGCGGCGGGCCTCGGCGCGCTCGCGCCGGCTGCGTCGCTGTCCGGATCCGTCGCGCTGCAGTGCGTGCTCGTCATCCTGATGGCCGGGCTCGCCGGCGGGTTCCTGACCGGCCTGTTGTCGCTCGGCGCGCTCGCGCTCGCGGTGGTGCAGGCGATCACACCCGGTACGTTCGCGCGTTTCGAGCCGGCGCTGCCGCTCGCACTCGCGGCACTCGCGCTCGCACTGCTCGGGCCTGGCGCGTATTCGATCGACGCGTGGCTCTTCGGCCGGCGCGTACTGCGGATACCGCGACGGCGATAGGCGCGCGGGTTGCGGTCACGGGCGGCATCGGACGGGTGCTGCGTGCAGAACAGCAGCATTGCGTGGAAACCGGCGCAGGGCGTTCAGCCCGCCGCACGCCGCGCACTCGGGATTGCGGTGGCCGGCGCGCACGACCTGCTGCTCTGCGGCGCGCCGGGCAGACAGCAAACTGTCGCACGTCAGTGCGGCAACCTTACTTGCAAATCCGACCAGGTGGACGGTGAAAACGTGCTCCGCAGGCGCCCGGTGGCCGCGGACTGCTGACGACGGTCGCTCCGAAACAGTGCTTTCGGCGCGAAGCCAAGCCACGCCTGTGACCTGCGAAATTTCCGACGCCGACGTGCGCGCCTGCCCGATGCGCCTGCGGCGCGCGAACACTACGGTGACGGTCAGCCCATCGACCGGATCGCCATGAGCCTCGCCATCGTCCACTCGCGCGCCCAGGAAGGCGTGACCGCACCGGCGGTCACCGTCGAGGTGCATCTGTCCGGCGGACTGCCGGGCACGGCCATCGTCGGTCTGCCCGAGGCAGCCGTGAAAGAGGCGCGCGATCGCGTACGCGTCGCGATCCTCAATGCGCGGCTCGACTATCCGGGCCGGCGCGTCACGGTGAATCTCGCGCCGGCGGATCTGCCGAAGGACGGCGGGCGGTTCGACCTGCCGATCGCGCTCGGCATCCTTGCGGCGAACGGGCATGTGCCGCGCGCGGCGCTCGTCGAGCACGAATTCGTCGGCGAACTGGCGCTGTCGGGACTCAAGGTGCCGGCCGAGCGGTTGCTTCACAGCATCGACTTCGACCGCGTGGCGCGCGAGCGGCTGCAAGGGCTCGAGCACTGCATCGTGCCGCGCGCAAACGGCGCGGAAGCGGCGCTCGCGGCGAATGCCGACGTGCGCGTGGCCGACAACCTGCTCGAGGTCTGCGCGCACCTCGCCGGGCGCGGCGATCTTCCGGCCGCCGAGGCGCTGCCGGAAGCGGCACCGTGCGAGCGCGAGGCGCCGGATCTCGCCGACGTGCGCGGCCAGCCGGCTGCACGTCGCGCGCTCGAGATCGCGGCGGCCGGCGCGCACAACCTGCTGCTCTGCGGCGCGCCGGGCACCGGCAAGACCATGCTCGCGAGCCGCCTGCCCGGAATCCTGCCGCCGCTCGAAGAACACGAGGCGCTCGAACTC
>CAMLLF010000109.1 GCA_946480705.1 uncultured Lysobacteraceae bacterium
CGGCGACGGCCGCGGTCCAGCCGAACTGCACGAAGTAGCGGCCGACCGTTCCGCCCATCAGCGACGTCGGCACGAATACCGCGATCAAGGTGAACGTCGTGGCGATCACGGCGAGCCCGATTTCGCCGGCGGCCTCGGCCGCGGCCTGCCGCGGCGTCTTGCCCAGGCGCAGATGGCGTTCGATGTTTTCGATCTCGACGATCGCATCGTCGACGAGCACGCCGACCACGAGCGACAGCGCGAGCAGCGACACCGTGTTCAGCGTGAATCCGAGCAGATGGATGACGGCGAACGTCGGAATCGCCGACAGCGGCAGCGCGACCGCCGCGATCAGCGTCGCGCGGCCGTTGCGCAGGAACAGGAACACGACGATCACCGCGAGCGCCGCGCCTTCGTAGAGCAGCAGCATCGAACCGTCGTAGTTCTCCGCGATCGGATCGACGTGATTCACCGCTTCGGTGAAGACGACGTCCGGATGGGCGCGCTGCAGTGCCCGCAGGGCCTTTCGCGCGGCATCGGCGATCTCGATCTCGCCGGCTCCGCGCGCGCGCAGCACGTCGAACGCGACGACCGGCGTGCCGTCGACCAGCGCGAGCGAGCGCGGCTCGGCGGTGCCGTCGGATACCTCGGCGATGCGGTCGAGACGGATGCGGCGCCCGTCCTCGAGCGACAGGTCGAGGCCAGCCAGCTCCTGCGCCGACGTCACGGTCGCGATCGTGCGCACCGACTGCTCGGCGCCGCCGAGATCGACGCGCCCGCCCGACGCCTCCTGCTGCAGCGCGCGGATGCGGCGTGAAATGTCGGCCGCCGTCGTGTCGAGCGCGAGCAGCCGCTCGGGATCGAGGTCGACGCGCAGTTCGCGATCGACGCCGCCGACGCGCGCCACCGCGCCGACGCCGGGAATCGCGAGCAGACGCCGCGCGACCCGGTCGTCGACGAACCACGACAGCGCCTCGTCGTCGCGGTGCGCCGAGGACACGGCGAACGTCACGACCGGCGCAGCCGCGAGCTCGCGCTTGCGGACGACCGGATCCTGCAGGTCGGCCGGCAGGTTCGCGCGCGTTCCCGCGACCGCGTCGCGCACGTCGTCCAGCGCTTCCTGCACCGGCTTGCCGACGTGGAATTCGGCCGTGATCGTCGCGACGCCGTCGGTCAGCGCGCTCGTCACGTGCTTGATGCCGCGAACGCTGAAAAGCGCATTCTCGATCTTTCGCGCCACGTCGTTCTCGAGCTGCGGCGGCGAGGCGCCCGGCAGCGCCGCGGTCACGGTGACGATCGGGAAATCGATGTCCGGAAAGTTCTGCACCTTCATCGCGAGAAATCCGCCGACGCCTGCGAGCGTCAGCAGCACGAACAGCAGGGTCGTGGCGACCGGATTGCGGATCGACCAGGCCGAGACGTCGAGACTCATGATTCGCCGACCACGCTGACCGTGTCGCCTTCGCTCAGAAAGCCGAGGCCCGACGCGATGACCGCGTCGGCCGCGGTGATGCCCGCGGCGATCTCGACGCGATCGCCGGCGCGCCGCCCGAGCGCGACTTTCGTCAGCACGACGTTCGACGCGGGTCCGACGCGCATGACGTAGGCGAAGCCGTCGCGCAGCAGCACGGCATTTTGCGGCAGCGTCAGCGCCGTCGCCTCGCCGGCGTCGACGTGGCCGCGCACGAACGCGCCGACGCGGAGTGCGCTGTCAGGCGGCAGGTCGACGTAGAGCAGGCCGCTGAGCGTCGCCGCGTCGATGACCGGTGCGATGGTTCGCAGCGTGCCGCGGATCGCTGCGCGGCCCTGCAATTCGATGGTCGCTGTCTGCCCGGGTGCGAGCTTTTCGAGGTCGGCACTGCCGACGGCCGCACGCCATTCGAGCCGGCCGTCGCGGATCAGGCGAAACAGTTCCGTCCCTGCGGGAACGACCGCGCCGACCGTCGCCGTCCGCGACGTGACGATGCCGTCGCTCGGCGCGAGCACGCGCGTCTGCGCGAGTCGCAACCGATGCCGCGCCTCGACGGCCCGCGCCGCATCGAGCCGCGCACGCGCGGTGTTCGCGGCCGCGACGTACTGATCGACCTGCTGCGTCGACAGCGCGCCGCGCACGTCGAGACGCTTCGCGCGCGTTGCGTCGGTGTCGGCCTGCACCCGCTCGGCCTGCGCCTGCGCAACCGACGCGCGCGCCTCGGCGAGTTCCGCTTCGACGACGGCCGCGTCGAAGCGCGCGAGCACCTGTCCGCGCCGCACGATGTCGCCGACATCGGCTTCGATACCGACGAGCCGCAGACCGTCGCTCTCGGCGCCGACGCTCGCTTCCTGCCAGGCCGCGACGGTGCCGCTCGCCGGAATGCGAACCGGCATCGTCGAGACCGCGGCGCGCGTCAGTGTGACCGCCAGCACCGGCGGCGCCGAGGGCTTCGGCGCGACGGCGCCGTCGGTGCCGGCACGAGCGAACAGAACGAACGCGACGACCAGTAGAGCCGCGCCTGCCGGCACGAGAAGAGCACGCTTCATTCGGGGGAGAGTCCTTGAACCTCGCTGTCGGCGATCGCGCCGGCAACGCGGCGATCCGCCGGCCGGATCCGGCATCGGGTCGCGGACGATGATGCGAGGCGGATGTCGGGGGAATGTCGTTGCGGGACTGTCGCGTGCGGACGGATGCGACGCCGGGTCCCTGGCCTCTATCATGCGGTTTCGTGACTTAGGCGGTGCCCCGGGCTCGGGTAAGCTGATGCGCGTCGCGACGCGCCCGTGCCATGCGGATTCTCAGTCCGGCAGACGGCGCCACGGCGGCGGTCCCACAAACGAAAGAAGGTCTGCGTGTCCCATGCTGCTGATGATCGACAACTACGACAGCTTCACCTGGAATCTCGTGCAGTACTTCGGCGAGCTCGGCTGCGAGGTCAAGGTCGTACGCAACGATGAATGGACGGTCGGGCAGATTGCCGCGGCGCAGCCGAGCCACATCGTGATCTCGCCGGGGCCGTGCACGCCGAACGAGGCCGGCGTGTCGCTGCAGCTGCTGCAGGACCTGAGCGGGCGCATTCCGATCTTCGGGGTCTGCCTCGGCCATCAGGCCATCGGCCAGGCGTTCGGCGGCAACGTCGTGCGCGCGGCGCAGATCATGCACGGCAAGACCTCGCCGATCCGGCACACGGGGCAGGGCGTGTTCCGCGCGCTGCCGGATCCGTTCGAGGCGACGCGGTATCACTCTCTGGTTGTGGAAAAGAATTCTTTGCCCGATTGTCTCGAGACGACGGCCTGGACCGAGCATGCCGACGGCCGCGTCGACGAGATCATGGGTTTCCGGCATCGCGAGCTGCGCGTGGAGGGCGTGCAGTTCCATCCGGAGTCGATCCTGACGCAGCACGGCCACAAGATGCTGGCGAACTTCCTCGCCGCATGAGGCGGCGGCGCGCGTCGACGGCCTGTATCTGCGGCGCTGCACTGCTGGCGGCGGCGTGTGCAGCCGGGCAGGCCGCCGCCGCGGATGCGGATGCGCGCGACGCACTCGTCGCGCAGTGCCGCGATCTGCAGCAGCCGCAGCCCAAGGAGGCGATCGCGGTCTGCGAGCGGGCCTACGCCGCGCTCGATCCGCTGCGCGACGGCGAGCTGGCCGAAGAGATGCTGTTCCGGCGCAGCGACGCGCAGATCGCCACCGGTGCGTTCGCCGAGGCCGCGGCCACGCTCGACCGCGTCGCGGCGATGCCGGTCGAGGCCGGCCGCTGGATGCACGATTTCCGGCTCGCACGGCGGCGCGGCATCCTGGCCTATCGCCAGGAGCGCTATGCCGAGGCGCTGCCGCAGTTCCGCGTCGCGCGCGAACTCGCGCTCGCGCATGCCGACGACACGTCGGTCGCGCAGAGCTGGAACGATCTCGGCAACACCCTGCGGCGAATCGGCGATTATCACGGCGCGCTCGATGCGTATCTCGCGAGCCTCGAACTCAAGCGCCGCGGCAACGACCGGCAGCTGGGCGCGCTGTACAACAATCTCGGCGATCTCTACCGCGATCTCGGCGACCTCGCCGAATCGAAGAAGCGCTATGTCGAGGCGCTGGCCGAGCACGACCGCGACGCCCGTCCGCGCGATGCCGCGCATACGCGCGAGAGTCTCGCCGCGGTGCTCGTGAAGACCGGCGAGACTGCCGAAGCGATCGCGGTCTATCGCCAGGTCATCGAAACCTTTCGTGGCCTCGGCGCGCGTGCCGACGAACTGCGCGCACAGGTCGGCCTTGCCGCGATCGAACTCGATCGCGACGGCGTCGAGGCCGCGCGCGCGGCGCTGACGCGCGCGCAGGCGCTCGCCGGTGAACTGTCGCTGCCGCTGCCGCCGAATCTCGCGGTGCAGCTCGCGCGGCTGCATCGCGCCGACGGCGATCCGGCCGCCGCGCGCCGCGTGCTCGGCAGCGTGCTCGACCGCGTCGCTGACGATTCGGCCGACCGCGTGCCGCTGCTGCGTGCGAACGCCGAAGCGGCGCGGGCTGCCGGCGATGCGGGGCAGGCCTATGCGCTGCTCGATGCCTACCACGATGCGGACACGCGCCTGCGCGATGCGGCGCACGACCGGCGCCTGGCGCAGCTGCGCGTGCAATTCGACGTGGCCGAGCGCGAGCGCGCGATCGAGAAGCTCGAAACGCAGAACCGCCTCGCCGCGCTCGCGCTGCAGCAGCGCACGACCCAGTTGCAGCTCGGGCTCGCCTGCGCGCTCGTCGTGCTGCTGCTCGTCGCCGGCCTGTTTCTGCGCGCGCGCCAGCGCAGCCAGCTCGCCGCCGCAGTGCGCGAGTCGCAGCTCGCGGCGGAAACCGACCACTACCGTCGCGCCGCGGCGGCGCTGCGCGCGGACAGCGAGCGCGTGCAGGCGCTGCTCGACCGCGGCGACGCCGCGCTGTTCGCGATCGATGCGGGCGGCACGCTCGTCGCGTTGACCGCGCGTGCCGCGGAACTGCTGGGACGCTCGCGCGATGCCGCGCTCGGTACGCCGACCAGCGGCGCGCCGACCTGCTCGATGCGACGTCGCGCGAGACGCTGGAGCGCGCGCTGTCGGAGCTGGAAGACCACGACGCCGACGTGCCGCTGCAGTTGCGGCTGCCGGCTGCGACCGTCGCCGCGCGCCTCGGCGTGCTGCCGACCGACGGCGACATCGCCGTGCTGCAGGTCGTGCCGATCGCGACCGACGCGGTGCGCGACGGCGAGACCGAGGCGGGCGAACCCGCTCCGGCGGCGGAACTCGTGCCGTTCGAGGAGACGCCGCTCGACGACGCGCCGGCCGAAGTCGACAACGAGCGCTTCCGGCGCCAGCTCGTCGAACTGATGGTCTATGCGGTCGAGATCTGGGAACGCGTCAGCGGCCGCACGCGCATCGACCTTGCCGAGAAGAGCCGCGTCTGGCGCGTGACGATCGACGAGGGGCGGCTGCGCGTGCGTGCGATGGAGCGGTATCTGAGCCTGGCCAAGCTGCCGCGGCAGCCGCGCTGGCGCGAAGTGCTGCGCACGGCGTTCTACGTGCTGTCGGAGTGCCGCCTCGACATGGACGAACGCGAATTGCTGCGCACGCGCGCCGAGACCGTGCAGGCCAGCCTGCGGCGGCGCGCGCTGCTGTGAGGCACGCGGCCGGCGCGATCGCGCCGGCCGTGCGCGGCCGCGATCAGCGCACGGAATTGCTCACGCAGATCATGCAGGCGCCGAACACGCCGTCGTCGACCTCGTAGGTGGAATGGTGGGCCGACATGTCGGTCAGTTCGTCCGGGCCGGTGAAGATCGGCACCGTCTGCATGCCGTAGTAGGGCGAGTCCGGATCGGTCACGGCCGGGAGGTCGTCGCAGTAGTTCTGGGCGAGATGGCGTGCCGCGCGGTAGTCGTCGTCGAACTCGCCGCAGGTCTGCGCGGGGCACGGCTTGGTCGAGACCACGGAGGTCGACAGGCGGCAGAACGGCTGCGGCTGCACGGCGCTGCGGATCAGACACTGCTTGTAGCTCTTGGTGTCGGTGCCGCCGAACGCGATGTCGCCGATTTCGATCGCCTTACCGCCGACGCACCAGTCGACGCCGGGCAGGATGTTATGGGCCGCGGCCGGCAGGCTCGCGGCGAACAGGAAGAGGGCCAGAGCGGCGTGGTGCTTCATTGCGATGTCCTCGAGAGTTCGAAACACGCCGCGCCCCCCGGCGCCGGCGATGCGATGGCGGCGGTCGCGAGTGCGTCCGCCGTCAGGCCATCGTTCGACGGCGCCGGCCCGGCGCGCAAGCGCCGGACCGGGCCAATGCGGGAAGGAATCGTGTTAACCGTCTGATTTGACGGGCTTCGGCGACATCAGATCAGCGGCCGACGGTGTTGCTCGCGGCCACGCAGCGCTGACAGACGCCGTAGAGACCGGACAGCGCCTGATACGCCGAATGATGCGACGGGTCCAGGTAGGTCTGCGGCGACTGGACGTGTGCCCGCGTGCTGCCGATGCCGCCGGGCGACGTCGAGGTCTCGAAGGTCGCGCAGTAGTTGTAGGCGAGCCGGTTCGCCTTGCCGTAGTCGTCGTCGAACTCGCCGCAGGTCGCGAGCGTGCAGCCCGCTTCGGGCGGCATCGCGGAGGTGCAGTTGACTCCGGTTTCCAGGCAGCTGTGGTAGTCGTAGATGTCGGTCTGCGAATAGCCGAACGATGCGACGTTCATGGGCACGCCGACCGAGCACCAGCGCTCGGCAGGGGCTGGTCCGTGCGCGCAGGCGCCGGCACACGCGGCGAGCAGGCAGGCCGAAAGCAGCAGGCGAAGCGTCATGGCAAATCCCCCGTGGAACCGGTCCGATGCCCGTTCGCGCATCAGACGGCGAACGGCCGTCCGTGCGCAAGCACCTACCAGGGATCAAAGCGGGCAGGAATCGGCGTAAGTCGCTGATCCGGTACGGCTGAACGGCGACGGCCGCGGCCGGATCGGGGCCCCGGGTCGCTGGGCCGCGCTTCCGGTGCGTGAAAAAAACATCAACCGCAGCAAGTACATTCGCCGACGTTTCGGCCCGCACCGTCCCGGCTCGTCCGCACTTGGTCCCCGGATTTGCTCGCGCCGCATCGGCGGGATTCCTAGGGTTGCCGACGCCCCCGGCCGCCTCTCGGCCGAGGACTTCCCACCCCTCACGGAGTTCTCCATGTCGACTCGTCGTATCCGTCTGATCGCCGCAGCAACCCTTGCCGTGTTCGGCGCCGCCTCGGTCCAGGCCGAACAGGCCCAGCCGAGCAGCGCCTATGTCGCGACCATCTACTTCCAGCACATCACGCCGGCGGTCCTGAATCCGGGGCAGTGGGTCAACACGCCGGGCACGTACGTGATCTCCGCCAATACGCTCGCTGACTGCCAGGATCAGGTCGACGGCAAGCTCGACTGGCTGGGGGCGCCGGCGCAGAACGACAGCGACGGCCACTACGCCGTGATGTCGGTGCATCCGTGCCGGTACCGCCCGGCCTGGGCCGTCGGCGAGGCGAACTCCGGTATCAGCGTCGACTTCGTGCACGACTTCGTCGAAGGCGAGAACGTGCTGCGCGAGCGCTATCAGATCAACCGCTACGAAGCCGAGCTCGACGCGCTGCACAAGCGTTTCGTTCCGGCGCAGTAATCCGTCCGGGCGGAGCCGGGCCGGCGCGGGCAACCGCGCCGGCCCGGCATATTCCAAGTACGACACTGATCTTTACGGTCCGACTGCTTATCATCGCCGCCCCTGAACCGCCGGAGCCGGCCGTGGCGATCACCCCGCAACAGGCACTGCAGCGAACGATCGAGCATCGCGAGATCTTTCACGACGAGATGGTCGACCTCATGGGCCAGATCATGCGCGGCGAGGTCTCGCCGGTCATGGTCGCCGCCATCGTGACCGGGCTGCGCGTCAAGAAGGAAACCGTCGGCGAGATCAGCGCCGCGGCCGAGGTCATGCGCGAACTGTCGGCCAAGGTCGTCACGCCGGGCTATCCGTATTTCGTCGACATCGTCGGTACCGGCGGCGACAGCGCGCACAGCTTCAATATCTCCACGACGTCGATGTTCGTCGCGGCGGCCTGCGGCGCGCATGTCGCCAAGCACGGCAACCGCAGCGTGTCGTCGAAATCGGGCAGCGCCGACGTGCTCGAAGCGCTCGGCGCGCGCATCGACCTCGATGCCGAACGCGTCGCGGCCTGTCTCGCGGAGACGCGCATCGGCTTCATGTTCGCGCCGAACCATCATCCGGCCATGAAGGTGGTCGCGCCGGTGCGCAAGGAAATGGGCGTGCGCACCCTGTTCAACATTCTGGGACCGCTGACCAACCCGGCCGGCGCGCCGAACATCCTGATGGGCGTGTTCCATCCCGATCTCGTCGGTATCCAGGTGCGCGTGCTGCAGGAACTCGGCGCAAAGCACGCGCTGGTCGTGCACGGCCGCGACGGTCTCGACGAGATCTCGCTCGGCGGCGCCACGCTGGTCGGCGAACTGCGCGACGGCGTCGTCACCGAGTACGAGCTCCATCCCGAGGAATTCGGGTTCTCGATGGCCTCGTCGCGCCAGCTCGCCGTGGCCGATGCCGAGGAATCGCGGCAGCGCGTGCTCGAAGTGCTCGACAACCAGCCCGGGCCGGCGCGCGATATCGTCGTGCTGAACACCGGCGCCGCGCTGTATGCGGCCAATCTCGCCGGTTCGGTCGCCGAAGGCGTCGCGCTCGCGAACGAGGCCGTCGCGACCGGCGAGGCGCGATCCAAGCTCGACCAGTTCGTCGCCGTGACGCGGCGGCTCGCCGGCGCGGCCTGAGGCCGGCGGTTTCCAAGGACGATTTGCCACTGCGAGGCGTGACGTGAGCGACATTCTCCAGAAAATTCTTGCGCGCAAGGCCGAGGAAGTGCAGGCGCGCAGCGCCCGGGTTTCCCTGCGTGCGCTGTCGGCCCAGGTCGACGGCGCGCCTGCGGTACGCGGCTTCGCCGACGCGCTGCGCGCGCGGATTGCGGCCCAGCAACCGGCCGTGATCGCCGAGGTCAAGAAGGCCAGCCCGAGCAAGGGCGTGATCCGGCCCGACTTCGATCCGGCCGCGATCGCGCGCAGCTACGAGGCCGGCGACGCCGCCTGCCTGTCGGTATTGACCGACGTCGACTTCTTCCAGGGCAGCGACGCGTACCTGCAGGCCGCGCGCGCTGCCTGCGCGCTGCCGGTGCTGCGCAAGGACTTCACGGTCGACGCATACCAGGTCTACGAGGCGCGCGTGCTCGGCGCCGACTGCAT
>CAMLLF010000110.1 GCA_946480705.1 uncultured Lysobacteraceae bacterium
CCGACGATGGCCGGCAACACCGTGGCCCGATCGCAGAACGGCACGCTGCTGGCTACGCCGGCACTTAACCTCGCCGGACGGATCTGTCCGCCCCGGGTCACCACGCATGCGCGCCGTCTTCGTCCGTTCCGCCGTCGTCCTGCTCGTTCTCGTGCTGTCCCCGGTCGCCGGTGTGGCCGACTACAAACCCGTGCGCTGCGACGCGCGTGCCGACTATGCGGGCCGGCCGCTGCACGCGCCCGTGCGCGTTGACCGTGGACCCGGCGCGATCGTCGACGCGGCATTCGACGAGGCGACCGTGCAGCGCCTGGACGCAGCGTTCGCGACCTTGAGTCAGGCGACCGCGGCACCGGCGGTCAGTGCGGCCGTCGCCGTGCCGGGGCGCGGCCTCTGGACGCGCCGGCTCGGCGACGCGCCGCTGCTGTACTGGGCCAGCGCGGGCAAGGCGTTCACCGCGGTCGTCGTGTTGCAGCTCGCGGCCGAAGGCCGCCTCGACCTCGACGCGCCGGTCTCGCGCTGGATCGACGACGTGCCCAACGGCGACGCCGTGACCGTGCGCGACCTGCTCGCGCACACGAGCGGCCTGTTCAGCGCGAACGAAGATCTCAAGGCACGGGCTTCGCCGCGCTACCGCAGCGCGCAGGAAAACCTCGCGATCGCGCGGCGTCACGGCGCGATGTTCTGCGCCGGCGCGAACTGGCGCTACAGCAATACCGGCTACGACCTGCTCGGCGCGATCGTCGAACGCGTCGACGGCCGGCCGCTGGCCGCGGCGATCGAGGCGCGCATCGTCGCGCGGCTCGCGCTGGAGCGCACGCGCGTGCTGCGCGCCGACAGCGACGTGCGCGACATCGCGCCGCTCGCGTCGGCGAAGGAAACGCCGATCGATCCGCGCTGGCCCGGCGCCGCCGGTCCGATCGCGGCCGACGCGGTCGACATGACGCGCTTTCTCGCGGCGCTGTTCGACGCTCGCCTCGTGCCGGCCGCGAGTGTCGACGCCATGTCGGCCACGCTGTATCCGATGTTCGACGCGGGCCTGTACTACGGCCTAGGCCTCATGGTGTTCGACGTTCCCGACGGCGGGGGCCGGCAGCTCTGGATCGGCCACGCCGGCGGCACGCCGGGCGCCGGCGCGCTGATGATCTACGCGCCGCAGGATCGCGCCTTCGTCGCGGTCGCGCTGACCGGCGACGGATCGGCGGCCGCGTCGGTGAATCTGCTCGTGAAGGCGTTGCGGGGGGCCGTGACGGATCGGTCTCCGTGAATGGCGCGGCTCGGCGGCGCGGCCTTGTAGTTCTGTGCAGCATCCGGTTTTCGCACAGACAGGGCACGGGCAGAGCAGAAGCAAAAAGCCACCCCGTTGCCGTCGCCTTCAGACCCCGGTGCCATCCACGAACCGCCGCTGCAGCGCACTCAGCGCCGCCGCCGATTCCCGCCGGATCCGGAAGCGCCCGAACACCGCGTCGATCGCGCGCAGCCACAGCGGCTTCACGGCGTAGTCGAGCGTGCGCGTGAAGCGCGTGCCGGAGCCGTCGGCGGCGAAGTCGTAGCGCAGGCGCACGCGGCTGCCGTCGTCCATCGCGGCGAGTGCTTCCCAGTGGTGCGGGCGCTGCGACGCGATCACGCGCCACTGCAGGCGGCGGCGAAAGCCCGCCGTGCGGATGTCCTCTTCGAACGTCGCGCCCTGGATCAGCGGCACCGGCGTGTCGGGCCGCGTGCCCAGCGAGGCGGCATGCCACTCGTGCCAGCACGCGGGAATCGTGAGGTAGTCGTAGGCCCGTTCCGGCGTCGCGGCGAGCGGGGTGTGGCTGACATGGATCGGCATGGCGTGTTCCGGCGAGTCGGTTGAGAAAGTGCATTCAGCGCGGATGCGGATCTTCGGGTTCCCAGTGCAGCGTGCCGTGCAGCCAGTCCATCAGCGGAAACACGAGATTGAAATTGCGCGCCTGCATCAGATCGCGGCGATGGTGCAGCTGATGCAGCCGCCGCATCTGGCGTATCCACGGCAGCCGCGCGAACGGATGCCGCGCAGGCAGGTGTTCGCAGGCGTGGAAGATTTCATACGTGAGATAGCCGCCGAGCAGCGTCGCGCAGAACAGCGCGGCGGCGTTGACGCTGACCTGCGACACGACGAAGTAGAGCGGTGCGAGCCCCGCGCAGAACAGCACGATCAGCCAGGCCGGAAAGAAGATCACGCGCCAGTCGCGCGCCTGTTCGTAGGGCATCTGTGCGTCGGCGAAGAAGCTGTGGTGATCGCCGGTGTGGCGCTTGTAGAACAGTGCGCCGATGCGGTGCTTGTGGTGGCCGAAGGTGCGATGCGCGGTGTACTCGCCCCAGTTGAAGACGACGAGACCGAGCGGAATCGCGAGCCATTCCCAGGCGCGCACCGCGTCGAGTCGCGAGAGCAGCCATGCGAGCACCGCCACGCCGGACACGAGCACGAAGCCGCCGTGCAGCCAGGCGTTGTACCAGCGGCTGATGCCGGCGCGGTAGCGCAGGCGGAAGGCGTCGGTGTCGTGGGCCATCGGCGGTATCCGTGTCGTTGCCGCGATGATCCGCCGCGCGCGCGATGCATGCATTGACAGGACGGCGCGCCGGATTGACATTTCGCGCCAGCCGTCCGGACCACGCCATGCTCGACCCGCGCACCGTCGCCAATCCCTATGTCCGCACGCTGCTCGGCGTGTTCGACGCGCAAGGTGTCGATCTGCGCGTGCTGCTGGCCGGACTGCCGCTCGACGCGGCCATGCTCGAGGATCCGAACGGGCGCATCGCGCCGGAAACGCTGCACCGCATCTGGGAACGCGCGCTTGCGGCGACCGGCGATCCGCTGCTGGGCCTCAAGGTGGCCGAGGCGGCGAAGCCCGCGACGTTCCGCGCGGTCGGGCTCGCGGCCATGAGCAGCGCGTCGCTGCGCGATGCGCTCGCGCTGATGCTGCGCTGCTACCGGCTCGTCAGCGAATCGGGATCGCTGACCGCCGAATCCTGCGAAGGCGGCGACGTCGCGATCGTCTATGCCGAACAACTCGCGCGCGTGCGGCTGTTTCCGCAGCAGGTCGAAGCGATCGTCGGCGGCATCCTCGTGACCGCGCGCGGGCTCGCGGAACGCGCGCTGCGGCCGACGGCCGTCGCGTTCCGCCACCGGCCGCAGGGCGATGCCGATGCCTATCGGCGGCTGTTCGGCTGCGAGGTGCGGTTCGACGCCCCGGCACATCGTCTGCAGCTCGCCGCCGCCGATCTCGTGCGCCGGCTGCCGCAGGCCGACGCCGACCTGCATCGAGTGCATTGTGAACTTCTGGACCGGCAGCTCGCCGACCTGCCGCGCGCGGGCTCGGTCGGCGCGTTCGCCCGGCAGTGGCTCGCCGTGCGCGCGAGCGGCGCGATGCGCGTCGAGGATCTCGCCCGTGCGATGGGCACGAGCGTGCGCGCGCTGCAGCGGCAACTGCAGCAGGAAGGCGAGTCGTGGACCGCGCTCGTCGACGGCGCGCGGCGCGACGCGCTGAAGGCGCTGCTGCACGAAGGCGTGTCGCTCGACGAGGCCGCGCGCCGCCTGGGCTATCACGACGCGAGCAGCCTGAGCCGCGCGGCGCGGCGCTGGTTCGGCACGACGCCGGGACAGTGGCGGGAACGCTAGCGCGCTTCGCGCGCGAAACCGAAAAGATCCGAATCCTCGCCGAACCAGTAGCTGCGGCTGCGGTCCCGGCGGCGGTACTGCACCGACAGGCCGGACGGCCCGGAGCCCTGGAAATAGTCGAGCGCGAATTCGTGTTCGCCGTGCGCCAGCCGGATGTCGCAGGGCTGCAGCGCCATCGCGTGCGGCCGCGGGTCCGCGCAGACCGGACGGTTGTCGATGCGCAGCGAAAACCCGTCGTCGCTGCCGACGAGGAAGCGGTAGTCGCCGTCGCCGAGCACCGCGAAGCGTTTGCGCAGCGTCACGAAGAACTGTTCCGCGTAGCCGATGTCGCCGAGTTCGGCATGGCGCAGGCGCCCGTCGCGCGACAGGTCGAGCCGGTCGACGACGACCTCGCGCGTCTCGATGATCTTTCGCGGCTGATCCAGGTGCGCGATCGGTTCGGCGTTGCGTTCGATCGTGAGGCGCAGCACGGGTGCGACCTGCACCGGCCACATCGCCTGCGCGAGCGCGCCGCCCGCGGCGAGCAGCACGATCGTCAATGTCCAGTCGCTGCGCAGGCGGGGCATCAGCGCACCGGTTCCAGTTGCCAGGCGTCGAGCCAGGCGCGGTGTTCCACCGCCGAGGCGGTCAGCGGCCAGCCGTAGGTCAATGGCGCAAAGTATACAAACGCGGCGGCGGCCAGCAGCAGGAACAGCAGCAGATTGACGCGCGGATGCGGCTGGCCCGCGGCGAGGCCCGCGCCGTAGAGATAATTCCAGACCGCCGCGAGATTCGCGATGCCGAACAGCAGCGGCAGCAGATAGTGATAGAGGTACATCACGCGCTCGATCTGCAGGATCGCGGCGAGATAGGCCAGATGCAGGCTCGTGAACAGCAGCACCCAGCCGAACGCGCGCGGATCGGCGACCGCGAGCCCGAACGCCGCACGCGCGACGACGAGACTGACCGACAGCGCCAGCCCGGCCAGCACGCTCAACCAGACCACCGGATTGGCCACGAGATAGGTATATGAGACGCGGTTGACGCCGCCCGCATCGGCGCGGTTCCAGCGATAGTTGATGGTCTTTCCGCCGAGCAGCCAGCGCGAGGCGTGGCTGCCGTTTTCGCCGGGCTTGCAGACGTCGAGCCGCGGCACGCCGTCGGCGTACTCGGCCATGTAGCGCAGATGGTCGCGCAGTCCCACGCGAAAGCCCGACGCCGTCCAGGTCGTGCCGTCGCGCAGATGCTGCAGGTATTCCGGCGACGCCTTGTAGGCATGCTCCGGCACGACGGTGGTCGAGGTCGCGATGAACGCATAGAAACTGCCGAGGAACACGATGAGCAGCGGCAGGCAGAACGCCGGAACCGCGCCGGCGAGGCGGCGCGCGACCGCGAGTCCGCGCGCTTCGCGCAGCGCCGGCCATTGCTCGGCGACGAACAGGGCGACGGGCAGCAACAGCAGCACCGCGCCGTTGAGCTTCACCGCGACCGCGAGCCCGACCAGCGTGCCGAGCACGGCGTAGTGCCGCAGCCGCACGCGCACGCCGGCGCGCAGGCTCCAGGCCAGCGCGCCGATCGCGCCGGCCGCAAATGCGAGTTGTATACCTTCGAGCATCGCCGAGCGCGCATGCACGACGAGCGCGTTGTCGAGCGCGGGCAGCGCCGCGAACACGAACGCGAGCAGGCGCTGCCCGGTCGCGAACAGCAGCGCCGCATAGAGCAGCAGCACGGTCGCGATCGCCGATACCGTGGAGGCCAGGCGCACACCGGCGAACGAATAGCCCGGCGGCAGCTGCGCCTGCTGCACGCGGTCGGCGTGGAGCAGGGCACTCGTGTCGCGTCCGTCGTTCGCGCCGACCGCGCGTTCGCCGAGCGCGATCAGCATTTTTCCGAGCGGCGGATGCGATTCCATGTACATCACGCCGTCGAGGTGCTTCTGCGCCGAGGTGACGTGATAGTTCTCGTCCCAGAACAGCGAGTCCGGCTCCCAGTAGCGCGCGCCGATCGTGACGATGGACAGCGCCAGCAACAGCAGCGGCGCGAGCGCGTCGGCGAGTCGCCCGTGCCGCGCCGCTGACGCCTGCGTGTCGGTGCCGTCAGTCGTTGCCGTCATTGCTCATCCGATCGATCGCGCCCGGCGCGCCTGTTGTCCGTGGGACAGGCCTGTCCCTCGCTGCGGTGCAGATTGACACCGGTGACAGAACGGATCAAGGTCGCCGCCGCCGGCGCAACAGGCCGTTCGAGCCGTCGTTCGCCGCAGTCTGGGAGGGCTGAGATGACGCGCTGCGTTCTCGCGGTACGCGGCACCGATCGGGGGAAAGGTGCTGCGCGAAGCAGGTTTTCGTACGGCGTCTGCGCTCGTCGCGCGGGACGCCGGCGCCGTTTGATCGCGCGTGCTGCCGGCGTGCGGGCTTCGCCCGGGCGGGCGGCCATGCGCTTGCCTGCGAATGCTACCGGTGTCATTGCTCGGCGCCAGCCGCGACAGATTCCGCGCCGCGCCCGCCGCGCCTCATCGCCGCACCGGAAACATCTCCACTAAGCCACTAATAAACAACCCGCCGACGGCGGCAACGTCCCCACACGCGTTCTTGCTCCGGGAGTCCCCATGACTGTCGTGAAATCACTGCGATGCGCCGCCCGGGCGGCGGCGATGTCGACCGGTCTGCTGCTCGCTGGCGTGCCGGTCATCGGCATGGCCCAGGCCAACGTGCCGTTCGCCGAAAGTTTCGATGCGGCCACGACCGCGACGTTCCTGACCGCCGGCTATCGGCCGCTGCCGGGCGACGCGACCAAGCCCCTGTACTTCGCGACCGGCGGCGGCAGCAACATCACGATCACGCCGGAAGGACGGCTCAGCCTGACCAACGGGCGATTCACGATCGGCAACACCGACACGACCGTGACGACGACGTCGACCGTCTCGCCGCCGGGCATCTTCGACCTGAGCCAGCAGTACACCGTGTCGTTCTGCCTCGCGTCGGCGTCGGGCTCGGGCAACTTCCAGATCTATGTCAACAACAACACGACCGGTTCGGCGAACTCGCCGCTCGGCGGCGCCTCGCGCATCGCGAATCTCGCCGTGACGGGACTCAGCGCCGGCACCGCGTATTCGGTCACCTCGACCGTCGGCACGCCGACGGCGTTCCTGCAGCTGCGCAGCGAGAGCGCCGCGCTCGTCGTCATCGACAATCTGCGCATCGACTACGGCGCGAGCGGCAGCGCGACCTGCCCGCCGCCCGGCCAGGCGCAGCTCACGCTCGATCCGCCCGACGCGAGCTGGACGACGCCGGCCGGCGGCGCCGCGCGCGCCGTCGCGGTCACCGCCATCACGGCTGCGGGCAACCCGGATACCTTCGGTGTCGTGTCGAGCAATCCCGCGGCCGTCGACGTGGCGGTGACGGCGAACGTCGCGACCCTGACGCCGCTCGCCGCCGGCACGTCGACGATCACGTTCACGAGCGGATCGGATCCGACCGTGCAGAAGACGATCGCCGCGACCGTGCTTGCGCCGTCGACGACGGTCTACGACTTGAACGGCGTCGCCGAACCCGCGGCGCTCGCGAGCAACGTGCATGCCGACACGCGCCTGCGTCTGCAGTTCGACGCGGCGCCGGCGCTCGGCACGGCCGGCGCCGTGCGCATCGAGCGCGTCAGCGACGGCGCCATCATCGACACGATTCCGTTGGCCGGAGACACCGATGCGCTCGGTCATCCGGGCCAGGACCGCGTGCGCGTCATCAAGCGCGACGCGATCGCGGTCAGCGGCAATGCCGTGACCATCGCGCCGCACAGCCACGCGCTGGCCTACGACACCGAATACCGCGTGCTCGTCGACAACGGCGTGATCACCGGCGCCACGCTCAACGGCACGCCGTTCGACGGCATGGGACCGAATGCGGGCTGGCGCTTCACCACGCGCAGCGCGCCGGCCGCATCGGCGAACCTCGTCGTCGACGACGACGGTCCGGCCGATTTCCGCACCGTGCAGGGCGCGATCGATTTCGCGGTGCAGCAGTTCCCGGGCGACGATCCGGTGTCGGTGATGATCGGCAACGGCGACTATCGCGAACTGCTGTACCTGCGCGGCAAGAACAACCTGTCGCTCGTCGGCGAGACGCGCGACGGCGTCGTCGTGCAGTACCGCAATTCCGAGGCGATCAATGCCGGCACCGGCACGAGCCGCGCGCCCGGCCCCGGCGCGGCGAACGGCGGACGCAGCGTATTTCTGATCGAGAACGCCGATCTGCTGACGCTCGAAAATCTCACCGTGCGCAACACGACGCTGCGCTCGGCGTCGCCGAGCCAGGCCGAGACGCTGTACTTCAACGGCGACGGCACGCATCGCCTGATCGCGAAATACGCGCGCTTCCAGAGCGAACAGGACACGCTGCAGCTCAAGTCCTATGCCTGGATCTATCGCAGCCTCGTCGAAGGCAACGTCGACTTCATCTGGGGCGCCAACCGCGTCAGCCTGTTCGAGGAGAGCGAGATCCGCTCGGTCGGCGACACTTTCAATCCGAGCCAGGGCGGCTATGTGCTGCAGGCGCGCTCGGTCGCGGCCGACGACAAGGGCTTCGTCTTCCTCAACAGCGCGCTGACGCACGGCACGGGTCCGGGACCGCTCGCTGGCGACGTGCCGCCGGGCACGACGTATCTCGCGCGCAGCGGCGGCAGCGCGGCGTATTTCGACAACGTCGTCTTCATCAACACCCGCATGGACGCGCACGTCGCGACCGTCGGCTGGGCCTCGGCCGGCATCAACGGCCAGCCCGCGCCGAATCCGGCCGTGCCGACCGCGACGAGCGGCTGGCGCGAATACGGCACGACCGATCTGTCGGGCACGCCGGTCAATCTGGCGTCGCGCATCGGCGGCTACCTGCTGCAGCCGGCCGAGGTCGCGGCGGAATTCTCCACGCGTGCACAAATATTTTCCGCCTACGGCGGCGGCATCGGCTGGGACCCGCTCGACGACGGCCCGGCCGACCGGCTGTTCGCAAACGGCTTCGAGGCGCAGGGCGGGCCGCTGCTGCCGCTGCTCGCCGAGAATTTCGAGGAGGCGACGGCCGGCGCCGGCAGCGGCGGCAGCATCAGCAATTTCTGGTCGGCGGCCTACCGCGCGATTCCGGGACAGTCCGACACGCCGATGTATACGGCGACCGGCGGCGGCAGCGGACTGCTGGTCACGAACGAGAAGACGCTGTCGATGACCGGCGCGCGCTTCACGATCGGCAACACGATTCCGGCGCAGCTCACGAGCGCGGCGGGCGCGCCGCCCGGCGCGTTCGATCTGAGCCTGCCGTATACGATTTCGTTCTGCGTCGTGTCGCGTTCGGACAGCGGCTTCTTCTACGTCTACATCGACAACAACACGACGACGTCGGCGAACTCGCCGCTCGGCGCCGCGTCGCGTCTCGGCGAATTCCCGGTCGCCGACATGGTGCCCGGCACCGTGTACTCGGTGACCGGCAACGTCGGCACGGCGAGCGACAGCGAGACGTACACGTCGTTCGGGCCGGACAGGTAGCCGGTGGTACGGACGAACGCATAG